>JAGQNK010000011.1:0-16144 GCA_020428105.1 Candidatus Saccharimonadota bacterium | reverse complement strand
GTTCGATTCCCCGTGAGATCACCATTTCAGAGTAAACGTCCAATTCTTCGCCCGTATGGGTGATTTTTTTGAACATTGATAATTCTGCCACAGGCAAAAACCACTTACCGAGCTCTTGGGAACAATCATGAAGTCTAAAGAGGTCCTCGAAAAGGTGTTCTAAATAATATATGGTGGTCTTACTACGTTAACAATTTCTTTTTCTAGTTATTTATACCTGCGCTGGTGCTGTTGCCGCTTGAGTTATGTGCACCACCGCCCGCCGCGTTACCTGTGGTTGTATTACCGGAAACCGTTGAGTTGCCACTTGTAGCATGTTGGGTTACTAGGTTTTTGGCTATTACGTTGTTATTGTTGATAATGTTTGTTTGGCTAGATTGTTGGTAATTGATTTTGTTGTAGGAGTCTGGACCGGTGTTGTTTATCGAGAAGCCGTTGTCTCCGTGGTTGCCGTTGCCTTTGCCGCCTGTACCTCCGCTGACTGTTGGATAGTTAGCTGCTCCTTTACTCTTTGGCCAATTGGCTGAAGGGCTAGTGACATTCATATTACCAGTATTGTATCCCATACCAGACGAGCTTGTGCCTAGCATATGACCACCTGTGCTCCCCTTGGCTGAAGATGGCTCTCCTGCTGGTTGGTGATATGAGCTCTTGCCAAGAACATTGCCAGGGGTATTATTGTAGCCCTTTCCGTCATGGTCACCATTTCCCGCACTACCCAATGCACAAGCGTCGCTATTGTCTATGTTGATGCTGGTGCTATTGTTGCTGAGATTGGTTGCATTGCCACTTGTGGCATTGCCTCCGGTTGTGTTGCCATCGCTGTGCCCCCAGTTGTTTCTCCAATTGCTCTTGTTTTGCGTCATGTATGAGTTTACTGCGGCTTCCCATTCACCATAGCTTTTGCCCCGGGCGGCCCATTCAGCAGGATCGTACTTGTACCAATCAGAACTACCTACGATTGCATCGCCCGTTTCTGCGTTTTGCGTAACTTTGTTTACGGCCTTCACCGAGTTGTTATTTTCTACATTACAGCGTTGTGAGTTGTTGAACTCGATTTTGTTGTATGAGTCTGGCCCTGTGTTTTTGATGCTTGCCTGGTTTGCCATTGCCATCCCAGGAAAACCGAATAACACAGCCATTAGTGATGCCGTAGATACTTTTGCTGTGCACGAAAGCGATTGACGTGTCATAAATCCCCCTAACCCATTACTAGTGTTCTGTAAATTTATGTAACCATTGGGTGGTACTTCATGTCTGTAAGTTATTTCTCATTTGTTTGTTGTATGAACAATTTTTGCCTTGGGTAGTTCATTCAGGTCTGTGGTGTAGCGCGGGCTACAGAGTTTGCGCTTTGGTTGCCATTGTCTGGCCAGGTCTTGTGTGGCGTAGTGGACGGTGTGTTTGCCATAGCGTTCATTGAGGCTGTCTATTGCCTGCATGCGTTTCTGGCTGGTGTCGTGTTCGTGTATATTTGTGTTACCAAATATATCTATTTGAAGCTGATCGTCTGGCACAAAGTCCTGCAACCATACGCCAGCTCGGTGATAGGCTACGCCAGTATTGTATATTTCACCAAACATGGATACGGCATCGTTGATGAGTTGGCCGGTATCGGCTATTGGGGTGCGGTATGACATGTTCTTCGTCCATCGCCGAAAGCCTGGCTTGAAACGGTTGGTGTCGACAAAGATTCCAATTTGTTTGGCGAGCTGACCACTGCGACGCAGTCTAAAAGCCGCAGTGGTAGCAAACGACGCTAGAGCTGATTCAACGATATGTGAGCTGTTGGTGTCTTCACCGAAGGTTCGGCTACGCAGAATAGTCTTTGGCCTTTGACTACCCAGAGTAATCGGAAAACATGATATTCCATCAAGCTCAGTCACGGTCTGCCGGCCACGGATTCCCGTGAGCTGTTTGGCGAGCTTGGGGTACATTTTACTAAGCTTCAGCGCGTTGTCTATCCCTTCAGCGCGTAACTTTGGTGCTAGTTGTCTGCCAATTCCCCATATGTCTTGCACGGCCACTGACTCTAGATACATGTCTGTGTCGGGGTTATTGATGAGATTCAGTACACCGCCAAGTTCTGGTAGCTTCTTGGCTCGATTGCTAGCTAGCTTGGCAAGGGTTTTACTAGATGCAATACCTATCGATACGGGAACGCCCGTCCACTGCAGGATTGCCGCTCGGACTGAGTGTCCCCATACTGCATAGTCGGCTATCGGTAGTTCGGACAAGTCTAGGAAGGATTCATCAACAGAATAGATTTCGATACGTGGAGTGACGGTTGTTAGTAGCTCGGTAATGCGACGGGATATATTGCCATATAGTTCAAAGTTGGCACTAAATTTGGCAACCTGGTGCTGTTTGAAAAGTTCTTGGTATTTGAAGGCTGGCGCCCCCATGGGTATGCCAAGCTTTTTGGCTTCGTTGGATCTAGAGACGGCACATCCATCGTTACTACTCAAGACTACTACGGGGTGGTCGGTTAGGTCTGGGCGAAAAATGCGTTCACAACTTACAAAGAAGTTGTCGCAGTCGACAAGTGCAAAAATTGGCGCTTTCATTTCCCGCCCCTGTATTGATGGATTACGCTGGTGACGACTCCCCACGCCACGGCACTTTTGGGGATTGAATGACGTGGTGATATGGCAAAAGCATTGTCAAGTATCCAGATGACAATGTCGTTTTTGGCAGCCGTTAAAGAACGATCAACTACGGCTATATCGTTAGCAAAAATACCGATATTTCGCCATTCATCGCCATCAATGCGTAGCAGATAAGTACTAATGCTGTTTTTGATCAGTAGGGTGTTTAGGTCGATACTCTGCAGGCTTGTGTCGGTTGCTGGATTAGGGAAGCCATTGTGTACACTGGTGCCCTTTGGATTTTTGTAATACATAGCTAATTACTCCTATGGAAATAAGGTTAATAAGGATTTTTTTGGAAGCCAGTTGTCTGGCTGGAGTCATCCTACTTTAGCTGTGGGAAGACGAAGTAATTAGTATTGGCCTAGCGAGTAGAAAGAGCTGTATAAGTTCAGTACTCCTACGACTGATATTATTATAGCTCTATACGTTGAGTTGTGCGAGAAACTCTGCCATTTGACGTGGTGTAAGGTCTGCCTTGACGACATAGCCGTCGGCCTGTGCTTCTATTGCTGCCCTGTTTTCTTCGCTAAGTTCTAGGTTGGTTGTAATGATAATTTTGGCTTTTAGGTCTGGCTTGTCGGCACGAATGCGCTTTAGGACTTCGGTACCAATTAGGCTTGGTAGCATAATGTCCAGCAGAACAATATCGTATTCGTCCGACAAGATTTCTTGTAAGGCTTGCTCTCCATCAGTGACGACAGTTGTTTGATAGCCGGCTTTGGTCAGGGCCCTGGCATAGAGTTCGTTTATAAAATGCTCGTCTTCTACACACAATACTCTTTTGGGGGTTGCTGGTAGAGAGGTTTGATCTTCGTTCATTTATCGCCTAAACATCGAGTGGTTCTTTATCCAGCCATGAGCATGGCGGGTGATGCCATCATTATCGCTGTTTTTTAGTTCTTCGGCAAGACTTGCGTATGGCAGTAGGGTGAAACTAAATTGGCTGCCCTCTCCTGCTTTGGACTTAACCCAGATGTTGCCACCATGAGCATTGACGATAGCCTTGCTAAGGTATAGACCCAGACCAGTACCTCCAAATTGATGACGAGTACGGTGGTTTCGGTAGAACTTTTCGAAAAGGTTAGGTACAACGTTTTCCGGGATGCCCACACCAGAATCTTGTACTGTAGTTTCGACAAAGCCTTCTTGGTTGAGCGTGGAAGTGATGACAATATCTTTGCTGGCCCCGCTGTATTTGATAGCGTTATCTAGCAGATTGTTGACAACTTCGCTGATGCTTACTGGGTCAACAGCGACTGATGGCAGATTTTCAGCAATATTGAAAGTAATTGTTTTGCCGAGTATTTGGGCACGTGCAAGCATGCTAGCAGAACCGTTGGTGAGCGTTGTCTTCCAGTCCCTCTCCGAGAGCTTGAAAGATAGCTGGTTCTCGTCTACACGTACTACGTTCAGTACATTGGCGACGAATGCCGTGAGCTGATCTGTCGCGAGGCGTAATTTATGCAAGTAGCCGGTTAGCTCTGGGTTGAGTTTGCCCTCTAATTCTTCTTCGAATACCTCGACGTAGCCACGCAACATAGTCAGCGGGGTGCGTAGCTCATGGACGGCTAATGCAACAAAGCTTAGTGCTTGGTCGTCTTTGTTATACTCCTCGGAGTTGTCGTACAGAGAGATGATAAACTCATTGCCGTTAGTATTGTCTCGGTTGTAACAAGCTACGATATCACATTGTTTTGTTGGCTGGTCGTCAGCTAGTTTGACTCTGACTCGTTGCCACAGTGCCTGACCAGCTACTTTATTATCCTGACAATCGGTGATCCACTGTTCCAATGTGTTGTCGGTGGAGAACTCTAGGTTGAGTTTGTCGAACAGCTTTGCACCAATCAGACTGCCTTCTGGAAGGTTCAGGTAGGAGTACGTAGACGTACTGACGTTGGTTATATTTTGGTCTTTGTCAAAGGCAAAGATTGGCTGAGGAAACAGCTTTACTATATCGCTTGCCTGTTGGCTGATATTGCCATGGTCTATCTCTGTATTTGTGTGTTGTCCGGACAGTTGATACACGCGATTGGCTAGTGACAGAATCAGCGTGCGTCCAAGGCGCAGACTATCGATGTTTGGTGGTGGCAGATTGGTGGTATCGGATGATACATGAACAATCGCCTGCCACAACATCTGCAGTGGACGCAAAATAAAACCGCTGGCTACACGTGTTGTGATTATGAATGATACTACGATGCAGATTATGGCGACAGCGAACGTGGTTTTCGGGGAGATGCCCTTCGACGAACCATATATCCAGATCAGTATACCCGGTACAAGAGCACAGATATTTGTAAATAATAAATAGATGTAGGCGTTTTGTTCTAGTTTCTCGAAGTCGTCCACCTGTGATGCTCTCTGGTTATGGTTTGTAGGTTACGGCACTAGAACTGCTAACAATCGAAATCCAGGTTTGACCAGGGTTGAGTCCAAGCACTTCCTTGTTGCTGTCCTGGAACTTGAACTGACTAGCTCGGTCTTTTTTGATCCAGGTACCCTTGGTGACATTGCCGTCCTGGAAAACATATGCTTCGCCACTGCCTGTTACGCCATATACAGAATATATGCCGGCATAGCTATGACTCATGACCAACGCAATTACAACCTTGGGGTTAATTTGCTTGCGGGTGGCTTCATCCATGTGCGGAGTTCCCGCCATACTACGTGTGTAGCTGTTGTTTTTGGCTACATAGTCAAAATGCGGATTATATAAGAAGCCGGATATTTCAAAATCTATGCTTTTGGCTGTTGGAGTAGTGCTCTTCTTTTCTTCTTTTCTGGTAAAGCCAGTGAATTTGCTAGTATTCCAGCCTTTACTCTTCTGTAGCTCCAGTAGTCGGCTGCGCCCAGTATATAGATTGTGTGGCGCGTAGCGAGTACCAATACGTTCATAGTAGTTGGGGTTTTGAAATGCCTCTAGGTCTTTGAAGCCTTGGCTGTGCACTTCGGCAAGTGCTTGGCCACTACCACCGGCGTGGGCAATTGGCGCATCGAATGGTTTTAAAAAGTCCAAATAATATGGGCGGACTGACCGGACTGGCCCTATTCGCTCTGGTTTGGTTTCTTGAAAAAGTGCTAAAAACCGCGTAATACCACCCTCGGCAATGGCTTCAAAAACTACACCAGCATCGTATAGGCCAGATTGTGGGCGGGCATCAGGGCTGTTCTCGATCATGACACCAGTGACCGGTAACTTGGCAAGTTCTGGCTTAACTTGTACGCCTGTCAGTGGTGACGGTACGGTTGTTGGTTTTGGTGGTTCTTCCTGTTTGACTACTGGCGGTGGCGGAGGCGGAGGAGGAAGTGGCTCAGCCCTCAATACGTAATACCAAAACAACCCTCCAATGACCACAAGCAGTCCAGTTATGACACTTACGATTACAATTTTTTTGTTGCGATCAAGCTTTTGGAACTTGTGCCACAGGGCTTGTAGTTTATTCTGCTTAGGGTGTTTGATACCTGGCGATTTCGGCTGTTTAGAGGAGTTGCCTGGCTCTATATTCGTCTGATCAAATTGCATTGTGCTTACAGAATAATCTGTGTCTAGATCAGCAACCTGTTCGCTGTTTGTGGTGTCTTCGTTTTGTATTGGTGCGTACGCTAATTCTGGGCGTAGCGGATCAAAGTCGTTTTTCATATAAGAATAATTGTAACACAAAAACATAAGCATATTGACAAAACACTACGAATATGATACTGTAAATAGTTGATGAATAGAGAATTTGAATCAAGGCAAAATAATACACTCCGTAATGCAGTGATTGTCGGTGGTCTTTTGACTGCCGCGCTGCATGGATATATAGAGGTAGCGACAGATTCGGGACATGGCCCAAGGGTAGAGGCTTCGGACTTCAATCCTTTCCTAGACGAAACAGTCAAGACGGTGAATGGTGGAACTGTCCCTGTAGGTGAGCCGTATGTAGATACTGTCTCCGGTACTGAACGTATTTCTGGGCCATCTACGGATGAACATCGTCGTGAACTAAATCTTACGGGTGGAGCATATGCACGACATTTTGACGAGGATCCAATGGCAGGAGTACTTGAGCAGCAATCCATTGATGATTTTGTAGAGACTGTGAATAGCTATAAGGCTGACGGCTGGGACGTTACAATACATGTTCATGGTTTGGCGTCTGCGGAGGATGCTACGCTTGATGGTTTTGCTGGTGTGCAGACACCTAGTGACGACAATCAACGATTAGCAAATACAAGACGCGATGCTTTTGTGGATGCTCTTACAGAGTATGGCATTCAAGAATCCACTATTGTCTTAGAGAATGGTGTCGAAGGTCAACTAACCGACTCTCAGGTTGAGACACTTCACGCTTACACCCAACAGTTCGGCTACGAATCGGTGGATGTACTTATTCAGGCCTATAACGATGATCCAGAGTCTGTTCCCCCGGTTGTGAATGGTGTGCTGAATTCTTGGCTGGATGAGTCTCGTGGTGTTTCGGCGGTAATGATTGCCGAGCGAGCAGTACCTGGCACAAGCCACGACCAGCCAACCGAGAAAGAAGTCTGTATAGTGCCTGTTATGCAGGTCATTAACAAAGATGCTACAAAAGAATCTTGGAAGGTAACCGTTCCTTACGGGGTCGCCTTGGGCCTAGGAGCTATGGGCATTTCAATTGTTGCGATGACTGCATCTGGTGTCGGGATGATGGCGCGAGATATTAGAAAATATAGGGAAGTTAAAGGTGTTTCTGGCGCAGGTGGTAGTGGTAGTGGTAGTGGTAGCTCACCAGAAGATCAGGCTCCTATAGATGCGTATCCACACGATGAGATACCGACCAAGCCCGAACCCAAAGACAAGGAGAAGCGAGGGTGTATAGGCAAATACTGGAAAGAGATACTTATTGCTCCAGTTTTGCTTGCTGGCTCGGCTCTAGCAATACATAGCTGCATGGATAACGACCCAGCACCAAAGCGTGAAGTTGAGCAGCCTACGGATCCTTGCGTGGGCCTGGATCGCCAAGAAAAAGTCGTTAGCGTCAAGACTATCGAAACCCGCAATGGCCGAAATGCTATTGTTACGGTTAAGCCCGCTAACTAAACTAGTATTGAATACCTGATTTATAGATGTGTAATCTGTGTCTGGATTCGCCTAAGTGAGGTCTCTTTGCCGAGTACGTTCATGGTTTCGGCCAGACCAGGGCTTGCCGGTGCTTGAGTCGTAGCAATGCGGACAAGACTAAACAGTACTGCTGGCTTGGTTTCTGTCGATAACAACAAGTCATTTAGGCGGTCTGTAAGGTCTTGGGTTGTGAAGTCGCTCTCAGACAACGATTGTTCTACTGTTTCAAGTAGTTGCTTAACCTCGGTAACCTCAAGTTTTTTAAGTTGTTTATGTCCAGAGATAAGCGTTGGGTTAATAGGTAGATCTGCAAAAAAGAAACTTGTTAGTTCTGGTAGTTCGGAGAAATATTTCAGGCGTTCTTGAACTAGCCCAAGTACTTGTTTCTTGTACTTATCATCGTAGTTGGAGGAAGCTTTTGGCCAGAAGCTGTCGACATTTGCAAGTAGTTCGTCGATTGACTTTTGGCGAATAAAATAACCGTTGACCCAGTTGAGCCGTCGCTCGTCGAAGTGGGCCCCACTTTTTCCAACGCGTTGGAGGCTGAATTTACTGATCAGTTCGTCTGTCGAAAAGACTTCTTGCTCGGTACCGTCATTCCAGCCCAGAGTAGCAATAAAGCTTCGTAGCGCTTCTGGCAGATAACCCTCTTTGATGTAGTCTAGGATATCCTTGGCGCCATCGCGTTTGGATAATTTCTTGTTGCCTTGTTCATTTAGGATGTGTGGCATGGTAGCGAATATTGGGTGTGATATGTCCAGAGCTTCGTAAAGGTTTAGATAGTTTGGCATGCTGGCGATGAATTCTTGACCACGTATAATGTGTGTAATTTGCATCTCGGCATCGTCGACGACGTGCGCGAAGTTATACGTTGGAAATCCGTCGGACTTGATGAGGATGAAATCATCAATTACTTCTGGTCCGGTAGAGAGATCGCCCATAACTTCGTCATGCCACTGATATGGCTTCGGGTCGGACTTGAAACGCAAGGGCTGACTACCATCCCATTGTGGTGGATTGTCTGGTCGGTGATTGCGATACAGAAATGGTTGCTTGGCTTTTTGGGCCTTCTCGCGAAATGCTTGTACTTCCTCTGGGGAATACGGATCTGCGTATGCCCTGCCCTGTTCTATAAGTTTTTGTGCCCATTTTTGGTAAATATCTAGTCGTTCACTTTGGCGATATGGCCCATATTCTCCTGCCTTGTCAGGACCCTCATCGTAATCAAGTCCTAGAGACCGTAGGCTTTTTATCAGATGTTCGGCCGAGCCTGCTACTTCCCTCTTTTGGTCGGTGTCTTCTAGTCGCAGAATGAATTTTCCGTTGGCTTGTCTGGCAACTAGCCAAGCAAACAGTGCGGTACGGATTCCTCCTACATGCAGAAACCCAGTTGGGCTTGGTGCAAAACGTGTACGAACTTTATCCATTGCAGACAATTATTGCATAACAGAGGTCAGAATACTAGAGGTCTTCCGGTGTACGCATTGGTGTTTTGGTAAGGACTGATTGGCCTTTTGCTGATGTCGACGGAGCTATCGAGTAGAGAAAATCGTAATCTCGGTCAAAGAATGGCAAGAAGGATTGGCTACTGACCAAGGTTTGCTTATTGATGCCGTCATAGTCCCAGACTGTTAGTTTGCCGTCTACGGTTGTCGTTAGACGATGGCCGTCCATCCATTCGGCTTTTTGGCCTGGAGTAAATTTGAGGCCGGTATCGTATTTGTATTGATCTCCAAACTCGGCGTCATAGATTGCAAATTCTCCATTTCCTTGTGCGCAGATAAAGCGCGTGTTGGCCGATACAGAGATGGTTTCAAGCTGATTGAGTTTGAAAATCGCAACAGGCGCCGGTAGGTGCAACGAGTCTTTCTCGTGGGCTTCGATAATGTCGTCGTAAATATAGGCACGCTTTTCGGTGGTTGATCCTACGGCTAGATACCACTTATTATCAAACCGTGTTATATCGATAGGATATTTGCCACTAGCAGGTAATTCGCGGAGCCGTATCTGTTCCTTGCCGTGTAACACCACAGCAGCAACCCTGCCCTTTGATGCTTCATTTCCGGTAACGAGGAACAATGTATCATCGCCATAAGATTTAAAAGAAAAGACTTGCTTGGCAACTGTAGAAATTTGCTTAGTTTTTGTGTCTACAAATTGTAGAGTTCCGCCACTCTTATCCAGGACATGAAGCTTGTCAAATTTCTTGTTACGGAGAGCAATCTTATAGATAGGAACCTTTAGGTACTGGTTTAGGTTGATACTTTCAGTTGGTTTGTCGTGGTTGATCATCAAGAATTCATTACCACCCTTGAAACTATGCTTGACTAATAAATGCTTATTGTCAGTTGACCATTCTACTAGTTCTAGTTTGCTGGATCCTGCGGTTAGATTGGTCAAGTTGCTAGGTAGAGTGAATGACTTTACGGGTGGTGTTTTTTGATTACTGAGGTCAAAAACGTCAAATGTTGTGAATTTGTCAGGTTGTTGAACGACTAACCATTTTCTGTCTGGGCTTTGCGTAGCAAAGGAAGGTGTTTTGGTATATTTATGTACATCAGTTGTTTCTAACTTCTCTGGGAAGAGGAAGGCGTAGTTTAACCTTAGTAGTTGACTACCAAGAAGCTTGAATTTGCGTTGCCATGTTCGGTAACCTGATCTTTTGAGTTCGAAATTGTATTCGCCGGCTGGTATGGTTAGACGTAAATCTGTCTTGCCCTCTAGCTTGCCATTAACAAATACTTCCGCCTGCTCCGGGTGGGCATCGACAAAAACCAAGCCATTTTGGATAACCTCGCCAGTTTTTCGACTGATGTCAAAGCCCTTTGCTTCAAAAAACAAGATAGTGCTACCGATAATTAATGCGATAGCCATCAACGCATAGCCGATAAAAAGCCTGATTTTGTGTGCGCGTTTTTTCTTTGGGTCTAGGAAGTCCATAGGTGTATAAATCTAGTATAGCGCATCTGTGTGGTGCCTGTGAATAAGTAATTAACTCTGTTGAATACTATTGCATCATGCTTTAGGTAGGGTTAATATGTTATGCAGAAGCATTTTGAACAAAACTCTGAGGGGAAATACAAATACCGCAATGAGCGCCAAGGCCACTACTATCGAACTAAATGGTAAAACATACGATGCACGTACTGGGAAAATTATTGCCAGTACTGCCCCCCCGAAATCTAGTTCAACTGTACCTACGCGAACAAATACAGAAACAAATCACAAGACAATTGATGGTTTTACGCGTCGTAGGCGCGAGTCTGCGTCCGCAAAAACTACTGCACATTCAGTGCACAAAAAGACAGAGAAATCCAAAACGTTAATGCGTACCGCTGTAAAGAAGCCGATTGTCGATAAGTCACACCAAAAGTCTGATTCTTCATCACAAGTTTCGTATCATAAACCTACGTCACATAAGGTTGTTGACGAAAAGCGTGTCAAACGTGCTTCACGCGTTCAGCAAAGTGCGTTGATAAAGCGTTTCGGTACTCCTCAAAAGGCAATCAAGTCAACACCAGCGATAATTCCGGTGCAGCCAGAACCAGTAGCTCCGCCCATTCCTTCACTAGACATTCATTACAAAAAAGTATCATCACTACACACCAATCAAGTCAAGCCTAATGCTCCTAAGCGTACTTTCCAGAACGCCATAGACAATTGCACCAGCCATACTCAGCCAGCTCACCCCAAAACGACTAGAAAGCAACATATATCCCATAAACTAAGAGTTAGTACGCGCGCAGTGAATGTCACTGCAGCTAGCTTAGCGGTGTTGCTTCTGACTGGTTTTATCGCCTATCAAAATGTTCCTAACCTGAGTATGCGTGTTGCCGCTGCGCGTGCTGGGGTGCATGGTACTATGCCTGGCTATCAACCTGCGGGATTTGGTTTGGCTGGTCCCATCGCTTATCAACCAGGACAAATTACGATCAAGTATGCCTCTAGGTCTGATGATCGTAGTTTCGAGGTTAGTCAACAGTCGACGGACTGGAATAGTGATAGCCTGTTGGAAAATTTTATTGCTACCAATCAAGCCACGTACCAAACTTTTCAAGACAGTGGTAAAACAATTTATATTTATGACAATAACAACGCTACGTGGGTAGATGGTGGTGTTTGGTACCGTATCGAAGGTAAGTCTGCTCTAAACAATGATCAGTTATTGCGCATGGCCGTTAGTATGTAGCGTCCTCTATCGAATATAACAGTATTTTATTACGAAGATTGTTGTCTAGCCGCCGAATATCCTAGACCAGAGGCTAGGTGAATTGCTGGGGAGCGCGGTTGTTGACTGTTTGGCTGTTTCTTGCTTGACAGAGCTGGCAACATTATTTGCTGGGCTTGGGCTAATTTGTTCACCAACCACTACCAATCGGTTTATGGATGTGCCAGGTGGGTCACAAGTTATGAGTGTGACTGTTGATTTGCCTGAGTGATTGCCCAGAACCGATAGGTCAGTCGGCGGTATTATTTTCTTCTCAAAGACTTTGTATACATATCTAGTTCCGTCTTTTTCGAGCATGAAGGTGTCGTCTTTTTCTAGGCGCGACAGCAGAACGAAGGCAAATTTATATTTACCACTATTTAGGATGTTGTTGCTGGAATGTCCGAATATTACGGCATTGCCCTTTTCGCCAGGATTTGGAGTGGTTGCGTAGTGAAGTACTCCTCGCTCCAGAGCTTTTTGTACGGCTGCTTCCTGGACCGATTCTTCGTCGTATACCACAGGAATCTCGACATTGATTTTGGGAATGATGATAATCGGGTCTTTTCCGGCTACGGTTGAGTTCGGGTCGGTTATGATTGATGTTGTGCTAACCACACGACTTGGCGTAATAAATGGTGCAATAATTCGTTCGTTGAAAAACCCAAACAACAATATTGCTACTACGACTACTCCCATACTAAGCCCAAAGATAAGTGATTGTAGATGCGGGTTTTTGGGCTTACTGCGAACTTTGGTTTTGGCTAGTATTTGTTCTTTGATTTCAGAAAGTGTGCGTAGATCGGCTGGTTCGTCGGATTTGGATGGTTTCTTTTTGATTGATGATGTAACGGCTGGTTTGGCGGATTGTTGAGGTGGATGTACACGAGCTTGTTTTATTGCGTTATCGACCTTGGCATGTTCGGCGTAGAATTCTTGCCAGACTTGGTGTTTTTCATTATCAGGCAGGTCCACGTAATATTGATGCCAACTTGCTTGGATATCGGCAAGTGACTTACCGGACTGACTGAGTTCATACATAAATTGTTGGTGCTTTGATCGATGATTGGCCGTGGCTTTTACCTCGGCGATTTCTTCTTTGGCGTTTGGTTCGTCTTGGTATAGTGCGTTTATTTTGTTGCGAATCATCTCAACAGCTGCGTTTTGTTCACCAACAGCTTGACCAGAAAGTGGTTCTATCACCTTCTTGGTGCGCTTTAGATTATGGTGTGAGTAGTCTTCGTCATTCATAAGCAAATGCTCTTGTCATACAGATTAATTATACCTTAAGACGGTACTGTTTTGAGCAATGCAGGCGTCACTATGCAGCCATGACATGCTGGCGCTAGAGGAATTGCGGTTTTTGTAGTACAATATTGCAGTCAAATTACTCTGCAAGGAGTAGACATATCAGATAGAAGCCGGAGTGGCGGAATTGGTATACGCGCACGACTCAAAATCGTGTGGAGCAATCCTTGAGGGTTCGAGTCCCTCCTCCGGCACCAATTCAGAGAAAGAATCCAGATCATCTCCTGAGAAATCTCATTTTTGGTATTTGATTCTAAAATCAATTCTAAGGTGAGCGTAAATTTCTAGAAGGTATAGATGCATAAAGTCCTCAAGGGACTTTTTACTTCTAATTCACATGAGACGCACACCATACTCTTCTGTTAAGTAGTTGAAATATCTGCCGTCTAACTCGTTAACTCATGGCATTGTAGTGGGCTTGAATTTGGGTATCACTCAAAGCTACTTGGTAGAAAGCTACAATAGACATTCGACCGTTCCAAGAACGGCTTGCGACCGCAAGACCATGACCAATGCTAAGGACACCTAATGTACTGGATGCTCTTGAATCCGATGAGCTATCTGCCGTCCCAACCGGGACGCCATTTACGTATAAGGTTACGGTTGATGAGTTTAGTTTCCAGGCTACGTGGTACCAGGTATTTTCCGCACCCCACACAGGTCCTTCGGTTTTGTTGGCCCAGTTTGTGTCAGCCGTATTACAAACCTGGGCGACTAGCCTTCTGCCTGGAATGTCATCTATCATATTGAACCATTCGTTAGCTACAACAGATGAATGTTTAGTCATGAAAGGCCTGGCATACCCGTTATGCCGTAGTATGTCTCTATCCATTTGTATAAATCATACCTATCCTGGGTTGATAGAGGCGAGTCAAAGACGCCTAGGTATGCAAGTCGCATATTGTATTGACCCAAGGTATATAGAGGGCCTGATATGAATCGTTCGGCTCCAATCGTAAATGCGTTGTGCGAAGCTATATCGTTCATCCAATATCCGGTGTCGGGGCTTGAGTCTCCTGATCTTTTTATCAGAGTTTTAGTATTATTCTCCAATCGCATTGACCAACTTGAGCCATTGCTTCCCCATTCAACAACTCTATTATTTGGTGTGCCGAAGCTTGATTCATCAATTTGCCACACACAGTCTTGGCTTGTGCCATGATGACTTTGTATGCCGATTTGATCGACCGTAGTATGGCCAGTCCTGGCAATCAAGTATTGCTGGCTGGCTGATGTTGAGCTTGCGCACCATACAGTCTCAGCGTTGGTGGAGCCAAGAGTTCTAAAGACCGCCACCACACAGCCAGTATTCGAAGTCGATATAGCTGAATTAACGCCCAGCCAATCAACTACACCATCAAAATTGACCGAAGCTTTACCATTCAGTCCATCAGCATCTAGAGCTGGTCTACTCCCAGACGTGGATTGCGTTACTGCAATACCGTTTACTCTATCAGTCCAAGTAGCCACACTAGAACCATCAGCCTGTGATATATCATCTGCCCACCATACGGCTGCTGCATTTGCAGGAGTTGGAGGTGGTGGAGCCACCCCCCTACCTAAGTTATTGTGGGCTATGGCTTGTGCCACACTTAGCTTAGTTGGATATATTGCTACGTGTCCAATTTGGCCGTTCCATTGACGTACTGGGCCAATTTCTGAGCCCACCGTTAGGTATGTACTGGAGCTTGACGGCGAGTAAACGGAGCCAAAGTTACCTGATGCGACGTTGACGCCATCAATGTAAATATCATACGCACTGCTATTCCAGGTTGCTAAAACGTGATGCAAACTACCATCATTCAACGGAGTAGAAGTATTTACTGTCTGCACTAACATTCCCGAGTCGTAAGCTACTGCAAGTACCAAATTATTTGTCGAGTTGTGATAAAGCGCATAGTGCTCATTGGTGTTTCGAAGTGACATTATTGCCATGTCCGATCCTGAAGTGAATTTGACCCAGGCTTCTATGCTCTGCCCTGAATTCCAAACAGCGTCAACCGTAGCTGAAGGATGCCTAGATAAAGATGTGCCGTTAAGATTAACTCCACCCACCATGCTTCCGAGTATTTGCTGTGAAGTTGGCTGTGTTCCCGTCCAGCTGAGGTGTCGGTTGTTGCCTGACAAATCGTTATCAGTTGACCCACTTCCTAGTGGCCAATACCCTATAGCACCATCTTCAATAACCAAGGAGTTGTACACGGAAGGATTGGTTGTTGTTTTCTTATGTGCAATTGACCTGCGTCTTGCTCTTATACCCATATTGCAAAGCCAGTTAGGCTAGTTCGCCTGTTAGCACCCATTCGTCGGTTGCGCGTTTGCGCAAACTAGCTGTGGAGTATTGTGTATTTAATGCGCCGATGTTGTGGACTGTTACTCCTCCTGCGGCTGTTATTGTAATCGTGCCAGTTCCAGCAGCATAAATTTCTATTACTGTGCCTGTAGGAAAAGCAACTGTCGAGTTGGCTGGCACCTGCAGATTATGTGGTGCAGAGGAATTCATCTCGATACACTTACCTGCATCACTTAAAACTAGAGTATAGTCAGTGTCTGTTTGTAGATTAGTGGTAATTGTTACTATTGCGTTACTAAGATTATCAAGAGCAGTTTGTAGGCCGGTGATATCGTTGAGACTAGATGGTGTTGGCCCAGTAGCACCTTGAGGCCCTTGAATGCCCTGAATTCCTTGTATTCCTGTAGCCCCCTGTGCTCCAGTTGCACCGGTAGCACCATCTAAACCACTTACTCCTGTAGCCCCAGTATTACCACTGACTCCAGTTGCACCAATAGGACCGGTAGGTCCTATTGGCCCAGTAGCTCCAGCTATTGACATATTGTTGACTATGGTTTCAATAGCTGTAGTCTTTACTTCTCCGGTAGCTTCATGAGATACAG
>JAGQNK010000010.1:1597-3453 GCA_020428105.1 Candidatus Saccharimonadota bacterium | reverse complement strand
AAGCAGGGGGTAAAAGCGCTGGAACACCGCATAGCCATGGTGAAGCTATGTGTGCATGATAATCCCAAGTTTGGCGTGATTGTGCTCGATCAAGCAAGATTTACAGTTGCAGATACACTACCCATTTTACTTGCTAGATTTGCGGGCACTGAGTTAAACATGATAATCGGAGATGATGTTTTGGGGCGCATGATGGACTGGAGTCATATAAACGAGATGCTAGTAGCTACACGATTGATAATTGGCACCAGAAAAAGGAGTTCGGCAAGCATTCAAGATGCGATCCATACCTTTCAACAAACAACAGGCTGTAAGGTCAATTTTGATTTGATTTTTTGCGGCGCAAATAACATCTCTTCTACTAAAGTTCGACAACAGCTTAGGCGCGGTCAGGTTACTAACGACATCGATAGTAAGGTCTTGCAATACATACAATCAAACGGTCTTTATTCTGCGGCGGCATGATCATAGTTTGCGTGCAAGTAGGCAATATGTTTTTCTCTGTAGTCTTTGAATTCTTGCTTTTTCAAGCCACTCTTTCGTATAAAAGAACTAATCTTTTGGCTACCAATGTAGTGAGGAATCATGACATACTCTGCGCCAAGTTCGTATAGTTGTATCGCTTGGGCTTTGTTCTCGGCATGACAAATAATAACTGCACTTGGGTTGATACGTCTGACATTACGAACAAGTTGTTGGCTGGTTTCAAAATTTGACAAGGTGCTAATCACAAGCTTGGTATTGTGTATGCCAATCTCGTCCAATAGTTCGTTATCAGCTGCGTCGCCGTATAAAAACGGAATATCTTGGTGCTCGAGCGTGTCAATAACGTTGGGGTCATAATCAACAACTAAGTATCGTTTACCGATTGCCTTGAAAGTCTTGACGAACTCGTGGCCTCCGTGATGATAGCCAAACAGCACCAGTTGATAGCCGTTTCGTCTAGGACTTTCACGGCGAACGACTTCTTTCTCGAACATGTGGAGTTTCAAACGGTCAAAGTATGCAAATAGTTGGTCATCGTACTGCATTAGATAGGTGGAAATGGCGATAGTGATAATAGCAACCAGCGATATGATAGCGCCTACTTCTGGCCTAAGCAGTTCCGCTTTCGATGCCAAAACTACCATAACTATAGAAAATTCACTGATCTGTGAAAGGTTTATACCGGTCTTGAAGCTAACTCTTTTGGTATAGCCCAATAGTCCCATAACTGATGTAACGGTAAAGGGCTTCAGTACAATTACTATTACCGATAGAGCGAGTGCCGGTAGAATGCCAGCCGCTAGGTTGTCAACGTTGAGACTTTTGCCCAAGGTAATGAAAAATAGAACAATAAAGAAATCTCGTAGTGGCTTTAGGCGAGAGCTAATCTCTTGGGCATAGGGCGAAGATGCGAGTGCCACACCGGCGAACAATGCGCCAACTTCAATAGAAAATCCGGCAAGCTCAAACAGGGTTGCAATTCCAAAACCCCAGCCGATAGCGAATAAAAATAATAATTCCTGGGTTTTTGCCATATATCTAGATACTCTAGGCAGTATTTTCGTGTTACATATGATTAAGACTATGAGTAGTCCGAGTCCTTTTAGGGCTAACTGGCCGATTTCTGCTGGGCCAAGACCGCCGTTTTTGCCTGCTGCAATAAACAGTAGCGCAAACGTTGCAATGATGTCTTCGACCAAGATTACACCGATAGCAATCTGACCGTGTAGCCGGTTCTGCTCTTTTTTATCAGATAGAATTTTGATAATAATAATTGTGCTACTAAAAAACAGAGCTAGGCTAATAATTACTGCCTCTATACGGTTAAAACCGAGTAACGAACTGACCACATAACCAATGGAACCGACAGT
>JAGQNK010000010.1:0-1477 GCA_020428105.1 Candidatus Saccharimonadota bacterium | reverse complement strand
AATGCCTCAAAGGCTTCGGCGGAGTGAATTAATCCGAGCGCAGAAGGACCAACCAGTAATCCAGCCAAAATGTAGCCAAGTATTAGAGGCTGGCGAATAGCCTTCATAAATAGCGACACGCCCGCAGTGATTACTATAACTAGACTGAGTTCTGCGAATACGCTGTGCATGGTATGCTGACTATATTTCCTATTTGTGTTTAGTATCTATCCACAGTATTCTATAACAAATAACCATAGGCGTAAAGAATGTTCAGAAAACTATCGACAAAAATATCAACCATAACAGGACGTGCGAGTGCTTTTGGCTTCGCGCTCTTTATCGTAGTGGTATGGGCGGTATCGGGGCCAGCTTTTGATTTTTCTAATACCTGGCAATTGCTGATAAATACATTTACTACAATCACAACGTTTTTAATGGTTTTTCTTATCCAAAATACCCAAAGTCGAGACGGCAAGGCGGTGCAACTAAAGCTTGATGAGCTGCTGATAGCGACACGTGGTAGGGACGCTTTCGTTGATTTAGAGGATATGACCGACGAGGAAATTGAGCAACTAGATAAAGAGTTTCGAGAAATTCACGAAAAACAATCCACCAGTACAATGATGAAAAAACTTCATGCCAAGATAGAGTTAGAGCATTCTAGGCGTCAGAATCAAAATTTGTTTTCAGGCATAAACCCACTTGCTCATGGCGACAAACAAAATCGTGCTTGACGCCACTAAGATGCTTATGTAAAATGCACTTACTTCTAAGTGGCTGTGTGGCCATTGAAGACAAAAATTTACAAAAATATAACAAGAGACGGTGATATGGGGTGCAATGGTGTATGTAGCCAGGCAGTGCCTGTAGAAATAAAAGTAATGGTTTTACGGAGAGTAAAAGTGGAAGCAAGAGTCAAGCGTCCTAGCTGGCAGCAGTTTATTAAATACTAGCTGGTCAATACAGTGAGTAAAACACAGCGATAATTAGTCGCTGTGTTTTGATGTATGCTCTCGGAAGTTGCCTAGTTCTGTTGTTTGTTGTTTTGTTTTTGCTTGATTGCTTCGTCTAGTAGCTTGGAGAATTCTTCTATGCTTGTCGGGTTGTCTATTTTTTTTCCGTCTAGCTCAAATGTTGGTGTTGATTGATAGCCGAGTCGCCTTGCTTCTGCACGATCTGCTTGGATGATGTTGTTGACATTCTCGCTCTTGATATCAGCCCGGAATTGATCCATATTGAGGTCAAATTTCTTTGCATAGCCTTCGAATATTGGCGTAGCATTTGTGCTATCACTCCATTCGGATTGGTTCTGAAAGAGCATATCGTGCATCTCCCAGAATCTACCTTGCATCGCAGCTGCTTCGGCCGCACGAGCGGCGAAGAGGGCGTTTTGGTGAATTTCAGTTAGTGGGTAGTGACGGAATTGAAAAGTAACTTTGCCGGCGTATTTCTTCTTGAGTTCCTTGAGCAGTGGGTGATATTGGCCACACGACGG
>JAGQNK010000009.1 GCA_020428105.1 Candidatus Saccharimonadota bacterium | reverse complement strand
GCCAGCCAATCATCTGGCATATCAGCGCGGGGGGTATATGGCGGCACACGCTTTGCCAGCTCTTGGCACTCTGCCAGAATCGCCTGTTGGCACTCTGCCGCGTTTTGCAGTTCGCCGGTTTCCACATCCACATCCACATAGCCCGCAGCCCCAACATGACCCACATGCGAAGCCGTCAAAATCGCCGGCACGCGCCAGGCCGCCCGCTTACTCAAAACCAGCGTGGGCTCTGTAGCCGTCATCATGTAGCTGATCTCGTCAACCAGCCACCTCTTGGCCATGCGGCGTGCTTCCTCTGCCGTCACCCGGATCTCTACCGAACGATTAACCTTCAGCTCAAACGTCCCTCTGTTGGGCACTGCATATTGGTCAAGTAGAATTGGAATACCCATTTGTCCCCTCTTCAATAAACAACCTGTACCTTACACTACAGCCCACAGTCTAGCACCGAACTTGGAAAAAACCTAGTATAGACGCCCTCTGCCTGTTGTATTCATCAGTGGAGTTCCTGTTTTCACAACGCTATTTGGCACTGTACCATCGCGTGGTGATCATCTCGCATACCACTTCAACAACAGCATTGTATGCAATACAAATTGCGTTATTTGCATTTTTCACTTTTTGAAAAAATGAACAGCCCGATAATGTGATTTTTCCACCCTATTTTTTACCGTCATGGCCGGGGTGACGAATATCACCCATAAAAGGCAGAATGGGTGATAAAAGAAGAAGTGGATGGAACTGACGACAGAGTTAACGTTTTATAGCGCCAAGATGGCCCAATAATGACTTTTTGGCTAGAGTGCTGAAAATCGACCGCACAGGAAGCGCGGAGAGCCGTTTTTCCGACCCAACACATGATATAAGACCTAAAACGACAAAACGCGCGCAGAGGGCGTAAATTTTGGATTTGGCTCCCAAATCGGGTAATTTTTAGCCTTATTTGTGCTCAAACCGCCGCGTATACGGCACATGCAGCTTCTTCACCGCTTCCCGCTTGGCGCGCTCGCCGCGCCGGTCATAGCCCGCCGTGGTATTGGAATTCGAATGACCCATCAGCTTCTGCACCGTGGATAAGTCGACGCCAGCATCAAGCAAATCACCAGCAAAGGTGCGGCGCAAATCGTGCGGCGTGAAGGGGGCCACTTTGGCTTGCTGACGCCGGGTGTCCAGAATGTGATAGATGCCCTGGTCGGTGAGGCGGTCACAGGTGATGACGCCGCCTTTCTTGATACGCAAGAACAATGGACTTGCTTCTTCTGGTTGTACATCACATATATATAATGTATAGAGCCAGTCCGCCAGCGCGTCGATGGCGCCGGTATCCTCAATCGGCACCAGACGCATCTTGTTGCGCTTGCCCCGAATCAACAGCGTCTTCTCCGCTTGGTCATAATCGGCCAGATTCAGGGCTGCCACTTCAAAGCGCCGTAATCCGGCAATCATAAAGATGGCAATCATGGCGGCATCGCGCACGCCCGTCGGACTCTCGTCGGTCATACAAGCTGTTAGCAGGGCCGCCCATTCGCCCGGCCGCAGGGCGCGCCCTGCGGCCGCTGCCGGCTTTTCCCCAATGATGCGCTTGAAGCTCACTGCCTGCTGATATTCCTCACCATTCATATACCCCAACTGCCAGGCAAACTTCAACGTCTGTTTGAGCGCCGCCAGCATCTTGTTGGCCGTGGCCGCGCTGTACTTTTCTTGTAAAGCCGCGCGCACGGCCTGCGTGTGCTGAAAGCGCAGCGCGCCCCACGGCAACGTCACGTGATCACAGCGCTCCACCGTGAGGATGTCGGCGACGGTATCCAGCGCCTGGCGCATGGTGCGCCGACTGCCCGGCGCGAGGCTGGCCAAATAGACCAGCGCCGGGTTGCGGTCTGCCGGTATGTTGGCCATCGGCGCCAAGTTCGTTGTAGCTGCTGTTTGCTCTAGGCTGATGGTGGGACAAGGGACGATTTGTTGCATATTCAGATTCCGCTGGCGCTAGGTGTTGGTGGCGGCAGTCACTAACACCGGCTGCTACCGCCAATAGTTAACTGCAAAACGCGCTGATTTCATTGTAGCATATTACTTTTGAGAATTACAGTTCTCATAAGTAAAAATGAGCAAAATCACCATGAAAAATGATGTCCGCGTATAGGTGATTGAAGATGCAAATAGGGGCTGCTGTTTATAGCAGCGGTCATCATCTATATGCACTTCCACTATTACCAGCTATCGCCATTATCGAAAGCAGCATCATGTGCTGATGAGAAAGAAGTGTGGGTAAAAGGTGCAGGCGACTACTGCACCCGCTGGTGCCTCATGCATATTGGGGTTGCTTTTGCCATAGCCACATGCTAAAGTAGAGCTATATGATAAAGACAGCCATCGCGATTCCGAATCCGCTTCATCAACGCCTGGTGCAGACCTCCAAGGTGGAAAACAAAAGTGTGGCCGCCTTGATCCGCGAGTTGCTTGACAGCGCCTTGGTGACCAAGGAAAAAGGCCGCATCGAACATTCTTATCAAGCCTTGGATAAGTTGATAGGTATCTACAAAGATGAAGACCCCCAGTTAGCCAGCTCGGTGGATGAAGTGTTATATGGGGCAACCGGCGCTGAGAAAGGATCCCATGCGCAATGACCAACAGATCATCATCGACACCGACGCCTTTATCGGCTTGATGCACGAAACCGATGCCCTCCATGCCCAAGCCACAGCCATTTATCAATCCCTCAAAGAACAGCGGGTTCAGTTCACGACCACCAGCGCGGTGGTAACCGAGACGGCCACCCTCCTCAGTTACCGCCGCGGACAGGCCGCAGCCTGCAAGTTCCTTCACGACTTCATCGACTCCGGCGCGTTCCCTGTCATCTTTGTCAAAGAAGCGCTGTACCAGCAAGGCCTTGCGTTTTTCAAAGCCCAAACCAAAAAGGGCACCAGCTTCACCGACTGTGTCAATGCTGCTACATGTCATCAGTTGGAGATGCCCTGGATTTTCAGCTTTGACCAGGTCTACGCCAAAAAGTTTGGTTTGCAGTTGGTAGAGTTAGCACAGTCTGATGATTGAAGCGTAGCTGGATACCATGTTGCGTTTGAGGAGAGAGCCCACGAACAATTACCCACATTTTTTGTCCCTACACCCAGTCTGGCCTATTTATCCTCATGTACCCCTTAATCCGTCGACTCCTATCATGCCAAACACCCCAAAGCCCAGACAAGTCGTCTGAGCTTTGGGCAGGAGAAACCAATACATTTTGAAACGGCTATCTATGAGTCAGCCCTCGTCATATCACGGGTAAGGACGATCTCCCTTTTGCTTTTACCACCCAATATGCGTTTTATGGGTGATATTCGCTATTTCCGCCAGCACGGTAAAAAGTAGGGCACCAAAACGCATTATCGGATATATTGGGGTGATTCGGGATACGCGAGAAAACTGGTCACATTGGACTCTAGAATCTACTTTGAAAAGGCTGGAAAAGTTATCTCGCTAGTTTTTCAACGGATAGCACCTGTAGAAGCACAGTTTTCGCGATACCTAGAATATCTCCGCTGATCCTACTCGTAGTTTTCTAGAGGGTTATGTCTAATAAAGACATAGCCCTCTTTTTTGAATCAAGTTAAGCTAAGACAAAATTGCGTCCGGAATTGCCCAGTGATATGCGTCTCTCTTAATAAGAGGAAGTACAAATTGCAATTTTGCTTAAGAACAAAACAACTTGTGACGAAACAGCATCAGAAATTTTTGGTGATAGTGCGTCTCTCTTGATAAGGGGTTATACAAGCATCAGTCTAACAAATGATGATAAGTGATTGATGCCTGAATGCCGACTTCTGATATCAAAGTTGTAAATTCTGTGGTGTTTGTCAGTAGAAACAAGCCATTTTGAGTGAAATTGATGAATGAGGAGAAAAATCATGAGCGAACTACATATGTTAGAAGTATCACCTCGGCCGAGCCGCTCTATGGTAATCAGCAAACAATTTCAGCTTGTGGAGATTCCGGAAAAACTAAAAACTGTACTAACAGCAAATGAAACCGTAGCCGCTGCTGTTCGTCAACACTGGACTTTCGCGCCTCTTTATCCGTCCACAGTGGCTTTGACCGATCGGCGTTTGATTATCCATAAACCAACGCTGTTCGGCAGCATGAAGCTTGTAGATTTTCTCTGGCGTGACGGACTAAAAGTACATGTTCAGGCACATATGATTACCTCATCTCTTACCATTGCCGCCAATTGCCGCGAGGTCAATGGTGAGTGTCAAAAAGTAACAATAAAGATTCCTGGTCTTGAGAAAGAACCTGCATTGCTTCTATATGCACAGGCGCAACAACTAGAAGAGCAGTGGCGTGAATTTATCCGAGCCGAAGAAATCAAACGACTGTATGCTGAATCTGGGGGTACCGTTATCAATACAAATCCGATGGCCACGATGAATTCTGCTCAGGCGCGACTTGAGATGTTAAAGTCGTTTCATGAGCAAGGCATGATCAGCTATGCTGAATATGAGGCCATCAAGGCTGATATTGTAAGCCGTATGTAGCTAACAGTACACTGCTGCGCAACTCCATTTCTTCTGGATAGAATTGCTTTGTGTTGCAGTGTACTGAATTAATCTTTGGTAAAAATGGTTTCCTTTCATTCTATGAAGTGGAGGATAGGACATATGGACACTTTTTCCTTGGACAATTTGTTAACTTTTATAAACGATCCTTCGGCTTTGCTTATTCCTCAGAATTTAATTGTAGCAATTGCAATTGTAATGTTGGCTGTTTTTGGGCTGCGCCTTTTCTTTGGAATGGCACGCTTTATCTTTCTGCTTATCTGTTTGGTACTCGTAGGTGTCATTTCGGCAGGGGTAACCTATTTATTTACTGAATTCATGAATAGTTCGGGGTTTTTGCTTCAGTAGATAAGTATCAATGTGATACAAACGAGTTACCAGGTGAAAGATAAAGTAGATTACGCGGATTGTCTCACAATTTCTCTTGTCTGCGTAATCCACAGATCAAGCCTGAAAAAGCCAATTGATGTAAGAAAAACATGATCATTAATCTGGGGAATTATAGTTTCCGCTTAAGGAGCATCATGAGATGAATCAAAATATATTCGTCCCTCCAAAAATCTACGGTTTTATTTATTTTCGTCGAATGGCAATGTTTGGTTTGCTCATCCCCCTGTTAGTTGGTTGTGGAATACCCGAATCTATCAGGGGTGCAGTGAATACATTGGATAGTGCTATTTACGCACTTAGCTCCGAATCGGCTAATTGGCGTAGTATTGTTGAAGAAATCAAGGATGAACTGCCCGCAGAGATCAGAGGAGAGGTTGATATCGCTCTAAATCGAGCGATAGCTGCTTCTGGAGTAGAGTTTCGTTGTGATGTTGATTTTATCCGCCAGAGGCTTCGCCAGGATTTATTGGATATAAGAGATCAACTTATTGGTAAGAAACAGAGGATCAAGACACCTGTTATTTGTCATGTGATTCCAGCGACAATCGATCCCATGAGTACTAAATACGTGCAATTCTTCGGCTATGATTTCGACAAATCTCAACTAGAGCTTTTTTTGGAAGATGGCAACCAGGTAAGGAATGTAACCGAGCTCTTGGATCGGCCCTCTCATTACGAATTGACCATAAATGTCAGTCATGCCCTCCTAAGCGACACTAGTAGAAAGTTTATTCTGCGCGGAGGTACTGAGGAGTACAGTGTTGCTATCAAAACTGCTCGTCGGGCCAAGGTAAAGGTGACGTTTCATAGCATCTACGTTGAAAATGGTGGTGGTGAATGCCCTGCAGAGGTTTATTTTGATCTGAGAGTAAATGGGCAACAAGATCCTAATCCTTGGGGAAAGCAACAAACAGAGCGAAATGAAACTACAATCCCTGATTGTGGCACCACAGTAAATCTTGGACGGTGGACCTCACTGGAACTAGAAGAAAACGATACGCTTAGTATTGCCGTAGATATGCAGGAAAAAGATGATAACTACCATCTTGCAGCGTTTCATCACAAAAAATTCCTTGGAAGTCAAGAATGGAATTCTGCCCGAGGAGATATCATAGAATGGAGCCAACAACCTCAAAGCGACTTTGGGGATGGTCGTTTTAAGGTCACGTACTCAATCGATGTAGAGTGGTTGAATTAAATGCCGTATCACCTATGATAATACCAAAGGCTCTATATGGGTTTCAAGGAGCCGGCTATTTTAGTCCGTGCGTCTTCAAAGAGAATGCATGCTAATTTATGTAAATCTCCTTGGAAACCATATTGAGCCCTCAAGAAAAGATAGTCAACAACTTGCTTATTACAATACCTGCTACACCTTCTGATTTTATGATCCTGGCAATGATATTGTATCCAATATTGCCAAACAAAACTTGCAATATGTTGACATAGATAAGGAGAAATCATGTCTAAAGCCACTCGCAAGGGACTTTTTTTTGTATTGCTAGTCTCGATGATTTATCTGATGAGTAGTCTAATAGGGAGGTTAAATGGTACATATAGCAGCAACAGCTTTTTCTCTACTAGTGCTTTCGCAGCGTTCAACACCCAAATTGACGAACCACCGGTTATCATTCCACTGCCACAAGGATGCATTGATGCATCGCCTCCCAATGAGCAGGTTCCTGTATGTTGTATCAGTGGCTTCGTCTATGTAAATGGTCAGATTGTAGGTGGTGCAGAAGTAATAATAGAGAGTTCACAAGGCCAGGCTATTATATATTCGGAAGTTCACCAGGGAGTTGAGGAACGTCCTTATTATCAGGCTAATTTGAATGATGCTCCTCTAACTGTTGAGCCTAATGACTTGATCTCAGTAACGGTCCGCTATAGTGGATTAGAGAAGACAGTTCAACATATTGTACAAGTCAACGGTCAGCAATTGGACATAGTATTGTCACGGCCTGCGCCGGATGCATTAGCTTCTATACACCGAATTCCTGGCACAATCGGCGAGAAGGGGAAATTTTATGGCCCCATTAGCGTTGCAACCGATACTTTAGGGAATGTATATGTCCTAGATCTCCTTGAATCGCGGGTGCAAATTTTTGATCCTGAAGGTAACTATCTACGCGAGTGGAATAAACCTGTAGGAAATGCCCCAGATGAGGTTGCGTTTGCAGTAAGTATAGACATTGACAGTAAGAACAACATATACCTTGTAGACCGCCATAATCGTCGTATTCAGAAGTTCGCAAATGATGGTACTTTTCAGAACGTTATTAATCACTGGAATGACCCACTGGATGGCCGCATCCACTTATTTGACGACCCGGTTGACGTGGAGATCGACAAGAATGACAACATCTATATTGTAGATTACAGAGGAAATAAGATTGTCAAATATAACTCTAGACTTAATTTTGTGGCCACTTGGGATATACCGGAGAAAATAGGAACAGGAATTGTCGGACCGTTTGCAGTGGCTATTGATGGTGATGGGAATGCCTATGTCGCTGATTGGGATGGTAATCGTGTTCTAAAATTCACCAATGACTATCTATCTTACGAAGAATGGCTTCCGGGAACATTTAACAACCCAAGAGATATTACAATAGATGAGATGGGTTATATTTATATTCTTGAATATGGAAAGCATCATGTCCGAAAGTTTGCTCCAGATGGTACACTCTCAATGACGTGGGGAGGGGTGCCCGGAGATGGTGATGACCAGTTTAACAGTCCCGTTAGCCTAGCTATCCATGGTGACAGGGCTTATGTTGCCGACTTGGGAAATTACCGGATTCAGATACTAGATATCAATAACGGTTTTCTGGGGCATTGGGGTGAAAAAAGCACTGGTTCTGCTCAAGTCATACCATCGGAAGGATATGTTGTAGATCCGGACTATAATTTGTATATACCGGATAGAAGTGGGCATATCGTCAAACTAGGCCCCGATGGCGCTATTTTAAAAAGTTGGGGTAATTTGGATTTTAGTTCTATTCCTCATGCTTTTATGTTACCCAAAGAAATCGCATTGTATGGGCGTGATTATCTCTATATGATCGATTATAGCGCCAATTATTTAGATGTGTTTGGTGTTAGCGGGGAGGATTTGCAATATATTGATTCTCTACAAGTTTCCTCGCCATCAGGTGTGGCCGCAGGCAAAACTGGCGAAATCTATGTTGCTTCAACCGGTAGCAAATCCCTTCAGGTGTTTAAGGTAGAATCCAACAATCTTATTACAGTGACCTCAATTGTGTCCTGGACCGACATCTCTACTGGCCTTACAGAAACTTTTACTAGTCTATATGATGTGACAGTCGATACAGAAAATAATATATACGTAGCTGATGCTTCGAGCCATCGTGTTATAAAGTTTCGTTGGTCTAACAACACGATTGTGCATGATCAAACATGGTCTGACGATGGCTCCTCTACCGGGCTTCGCTCACCAGTTTTCATCGGGGCAGACCAACGGGGTTATGTATACATTGCTGGTGATCACCCGTATATTCAAAAGTTTGATTCAAATGGCAATTTCCTCGGAACTATTGGTGGAAATCGCGGGGGACCCGGACAGTGGGGGGCAATTGCTCCTTATTTTACGTTCGATAAAGACAATCGAATGTATGTTGGGCGGTTAGCAATAGAAGTATTTGAGCCTATGAGTGTGACAATACCCGTTGCGACAATTGTTCATATCGATGACTCCGCAACGGCGCTAGCACCTGGCGAAACCTTTAAAGTGTTAGGTCAGGGTCAAAGTAGTGACACAGATAGTGTGGTAGAAGAATACAAATGGGTTCTAGAAAATACATGGCAAAATCACGTATTGACATTTACAACCACTATACCGGTGTTGGAGGTAACATATGATGAAAAGTTGAGCGAGGGACCATACAGCGTATCACTACAGGTGTGGAATAATGGGATCGGTTCAGCTTGGACTACTGTGACAGACAAAATCTATGTTCTACCCAAGCCAAAAGCAACTTCTACACCTACTACAACAGCAACTACGACAGCGACCCTGGAACCAGGAGTAACTCCTTCGCCAACGGCGACGCCGTTTGAGACACCCTTACCCTCCTGTGAAGAAAAATGGACCATGTTGCTCTACTTGGTAGGCGACTACAATGATAACAACGCACTTGCAAATTCTTTTAGTTGGGTACGCTCACAGATATCGCTTCGGACGAACGCCTGTGTGCAGGTGGCAATCCAAGCTGATGGACCAGCTAGCATTGGTTCTGATGTAGAGGACACGCGGCGCTGGATTCTTCAACCTGGAGGGAATCTGGAACCGTTTCCTTTTGATAATGGTCTATTATCATCAGAGCAGCAGATGGATGCTCCAGAAACATTGACCAATTTTGTCCGCTGGGGGCAACAGAGTCTGCCTGCGGCTCATTACTATTTGGCCATAGCCAATCATGCACAAGCCGTTCAGGGCATTGGTTGGGATATATCAACAGGCACAGACAAATTTTTGACAGTGAATGAAATTAGCCAGGCACTCAAGAAACCAGGGATTGCACCAATTGATGTCATTCACCTGGACGGGTGCAGCATGAGTACACTAGAGGTGGCATTTCAACTGCGGGATGTGACCAAGTATCTGATTGCTTCACAATACTTGGCTTGGAGTTTCTTTGCTTATGACGATTATATGATGCAAGTGACAGATCATATGTCAGCTGAATACTTCGCCAAGTCCATTGTAGAACGCTACTATACCTATGCTCAAAGTGCCCGTGTCCCTGCTACATTAGCAGCGCTCAATTTGGAACGAGTAAGCGCTGTAAAGGAGGCCCTTAACGATGTAGTAGTACCACTCAAAGCTTGGTTGGCGATGAATCCACAACCGCGACGCAGAACATTGTATGAAATTCGTCGCCAAACACAGTCTTTAGATAGCAATAATGATTTTATCAACAATGCATTAGATGAGTATGTGGACCTGCTGGATTGGGCGAAACGCATCCGTGATGCATCTTCCTGTGTACAAGAGGGTGACGGCAGCGATATGGTTTTACCATGTGATGCTTACGAGAAGGTTGATAATCTGATTCGCGAACTGGAGGGAACTTTTGAAGACAGTAGCATAGTGCCATTTGTGCGGGAGAATCAGGTGCTTAGTAATGAGGTGCCTTTGCATTATATAGAAAAGGTTCCACAGCCCTATCGAGATATCATTTTTGAGGGGCATGTTCATGGTGTATCGATTTACTATCCTTGTCTTCACATTGACGAAAATGGAAATATTCCGCCCGACCTTAAATGCGTGGTTGTAAACGAAGATATGGCAATTGCGGCTGCCGATCCGATTACCTACACCACAGTTTATCGTGATTATGTCTATGATGAGGTTTTTGACTTCACATTAGCATCCTATTGGAATGAGTTTTTGATTACATCTGGTGGTGCACCAGAACGTGACACACCAGACGATATTTTAACAAAACCTACAGGTCCTTTGGCGCCATACGAAGCACTTCCTAAGTTAGATGCAGTCCAGCATAGTGACCTTCAGATAGACAGGGACCAGAATGGAATTATCTCACCAGGCGACACTTTGCACTTTACTACAGTGATTACGAACCAGAATGTTGTCACGGCTACAAGTGTCGTATTGACGCAAAGTTTGAGTAATGGTGTCTGGATAATGGTTGAAGACGCGGTCGAGGTTATGTCAGACAGTGCTTCGATGTATATGGATATCATCTCAGATACGGCGATTATAAGTGTGGGGGATATTCTTCCTAATACTGTTGCAGTTGTTGAATTTGATGCACAACTGACCCCAGAGTTACCTACCTATATTACTCGTGTACCCAGCCAGGCATTTGTCAAGGCTGACAAACTACCTATTTCCCAGCCTGTTGCCGACCCCACTGGTAAAAAACCTGGTGTTTTGGTTGCACCTAAACAGTATCTCCTGTTCTTACCAATTATCAACCAGTAAATCAAAATATACTTTGTGAACTTGACATGCTGCTCAGTTGCTTGTCCGGCTAAGTGCGGATACAGAGAGTGAGTAGCATGTCAGTTTTATTTCTTCTCATTTGGCTCCCAAGATAACTACTTGTGTACTATAATTCTCCCTCACAAACATAAACAAGAATATCTTTCACCTCAGTAACTTCATCACATTTAACGAGCATTGGTACATTCTAGGAGTTTCCGTTTACTATTGGATGATTGCTACAAACATTTGGTGGGCATTATTGGTGGTAAATAGACATAACCGCTCCTTTGATGCTATTTACTTTGAGTAAGCTGTTGAATTCGTGCATGGAAAGTGCTCTAATGTGGTGTTGAATACATTATCGGTTACAGCTGCTGTCACTATATCGAAAGCGCGAGGGACATTGATGGAGGAAATTGAACAACTTATTCAAAAGTGTCAATGTGAGAGAGAAAGCTATCATGAAAGCAAAGGGCTGAAGAAAGAATCACCGGATTGCCTTGAGCTTATACGCCTCGCATTAGAAGGTAACACAGAGGCATTTGGAGCTATGTACAACATTTTTGCTCCTGAATTTCGCAATCGATTTCGTCAAAAGAGTATCGAGATAGCTATAGAAATAGACGAGTTATTGCAGATCATATTTCTCAAGTTACTTCGCTTAGACGTTTCTTCTTTGAATTTTGTAGAAGGAGAAGAACTGGGACCGTTTATTAAATATCTTGATACCATTGCTAGAAATACCATCAACGATATATGGCGCAAAGAGAAAAGTAGTAATTTGTATAAACCTGATCAAGAACAATCAGGTGATGATTTAGATAAATTTGTGACCATAAGAGCCATTCATCGTCGTATTCAGGAACTTTTGAAGGATGATCAGGAGCATTTGGTTTTTCATTTACGATTTGGAGAAGACTGGAAACCCAGTGAAATTTACCAGGAACACCAGAACGAATTTAGCGACATCAAAGAAGTTTACAGGATCTTAGAGAAAATACTTAGACGAATGCGTCAAGATCCCTTACTGAAGTCTTTGTGGAATCAGGAAGAATAGATTTGAAAATCTTGTCGTTTGTAATGCCTAGCAGGAGGTATAAGAATGGAACAACCATGCCAATTCAGTGAATCAATTCTACTTGATTACGTTTTAGGGCAAACATCCGCAGACGTGGGTAGCGCAATTGAGCAATCATCTTCATGCAGAAAAGCGGCTGATATATTGAAAAGAGAATTTGACGCTTTGCGGCCTCATTTGAAACGAGCACTCTGTCCCGAACCTGAGTCATTATTGGCATTCTATAAGGGGTTGGTTTCAGATGAGGAGGCTGCGCCTATTAAACGTCACTTAACCTATTGCTCATACTGTTCAAAGGATTTAGCATTATTAGAAATTATGGACAAGAAATCAGTTTCGGCGCCCTCTGAATCTCAAGAGCCGAAACGCAATGTGCTTAGGGAAGCACTAAATGGGTTAATCGAGGCATTTTTCCAATCTCCTTTACAATTGCAGTCACAACCACTACTAAGAGGTGAAAAACCTGCTCTCGTATATCGGACTCATGATACACGTATACCAGAAGTGACTGTAACGTTGAACTTTAACGAGAGACGACATGCCTGGCGACTGACTGGCGAAGTACACACATCTGAAAGTCAGCCTGTTTTAGAGATAATTAATGTCTATTTAAAAAGCTCCTTAGAACAAGAGGCGGAAGCACTTCACGGACAATTGCGTGGACATTCTAGATTTACCTTTCCGGAGCTAGATGACGGTCGATATAACCTACATATCATTACAACATATGGAGAGATCGCTATTTTTAAGCTCGTACCTGGAGACAATATGCTCTTTGGAGATCCAAAATAAATGGATGAAAAGCCTGTAGTAGAATTCGTTGAAGAGTTGCTGGCCTTTGATGAAAACGAACTTCCAACTTGGCTTCACTATTACAAGGAGAATCTAACCGTTGCAATCATAAAATACATAAAAGATAAGTATGCAAATACAAGCTTTATCCGCATGTATCCCCAAACGGCAAAAAAGGCGATTGAACGAAGTTTTATGGTAGCAGAGCAAATACAACAACAAGAGCCGTTGGCGATGCCAATAGCGTGGTGGGCGCATGGTAACTATCTGCTGACAAGGGAACACAAGGAGGCAGTCAAATTTTATGAGCAGGCGCGAGAAAATTTTCTTGCCGCTGGAGATATTTTGAGTGCTGCCCGACTAGCAGGAAACATGGTAGGCTTATTTGCCGAATTGGGAAGACCTGAGCAAGCAGAAAAATATTATCAAGAAGCCAAGACCGAGTACAAAAAACATGGCCTCGATACACGTCGCTTTTTGCGTATTTTGGAACAGAACTTCGGTTACCAATTACATACTTTAGGCAGGTACTCTGAAGCGTTGGTAGCCCATAATGAAGCTTTAGCCCTTGCCAAAGAGGATGATGAACAGATTGCAATTGCTCAAATTCAGGTGAATCGGGGAATAACGCTCGGTGTAATGGGGTGGTGGAGTGAGGTTAAGGAGGCTTTTCAAACTGCCTTTGCTATTGCGATTGAACATAACCAAACAGAACTAATTGCCCGTATTCAATTGAACTTGGGATGGTACTTTGACGCGATTGGTCAACCAACAGAAGCATTGCGATATTTTCAAAGGGCTGAAAAACTCTTCACAGATTTGAACATTTCTGTCGATGTTGCCACGACTCAACTCTTTGAGGGTCATCTTTTACAGAGAATCGGCTCTCTGCGCTCAGCGATTCGACACTACAATGATGCACTGACCCAATTCGCAAATGCCGGTCTTAATCCTATGATTGGACAAGCTCAGGTCTACATGGCGGCCGCACGCCGACGAAGAGGGCAAAAAAGAGATTTTATAAAAGCAAGTGAACTCTTAGATAAAGCTGAAGTCGTATGGGGAGAACAGAAAAATCAGACTTGGTTATTGAAAGTAATTTTAGAACGAATTAGCATAGAATTAGACAGGAATAATGCAAAGAGTGCCAAATTATTGTTCGAAAAACTGCCTGTCCAGTCGGAACAACAGTACTTTGTGGCTGAATTCTATCTGTTGCGGGCAGAAACTCTTCGACTGGAAAGTGGCGAAAAAGCTTACTGTCAAGAGGTAGAAAAAGCTTATGAAATAGCTCTTGATTATGCGCACAAACAAAATAATTTATGGTTGCAACGACATATATATGTAGGACTAGGTCGACTCTTTTTTGATAACAACGTAGCGAAAGCAGAGCAGATGCTAGAAGAGGCGGCTGCTATTGATGCAAGAATACGTAGAACACTTAGTGTGGCAGAACTAAAGGCTGGATTTCATCAACAGACGAATGATGTCTTTTCTCTGCTTATCTTGTTAGCTTTGGAACACGGAAATGCGACACAGGTGTTACATCAAACTTGGCGTGCGAAAAGTGAACCATTTTTAGATCTGTTGTGGACTAAGAAAATTGAAGACTCTGCATCTTACAAAGAGATAAATGAACTTGTGTGGGTCCGTGAACAGTTAGCTACATTGCGCTACAGGCGTGCTATGGATTCAATTGATAATCAGGAATATGTACCAGATAGCACACGGGAGGCAGAAGATCCAGAGATTCAGCGTCTAACAGAGCGTATACTTGAGTTGCGGCTTCATATGAATCAACCGCAAAATCTCGATGATGAACAATGGTATAATCTTTCACCTGAAACCTCCTTATCGATGGACGAAGATATCTTGTTAGAATATGTACTTTGTGGCGAAGAAATTATTGGTATATATACTAACCGGACAGGTCAACGTGCTGCCATGAAGGTGGCGAATGAAGATGATTTACTTGATCTTCTGGACAGTTTTCGGTTCAATTTACACCATGCTCTTAGTCGTCCTACTACCCAACAGCAATTACTATTACCAGAATGTAAAGAAATACTAGGCGAACTCTATCAAATTCTAATTGCACCTTTATTGAATTCTGTGCCGTTTCAATCAGGCAATAGACGATTGTTGATTGCCCCATGTGATCCCATTACTCTTTTGCCTTTTTCTGCATTATGGGATGGGAAAGAGTACCTATGTCAGCAATGGCGGATTGAAATGATTCAAAGTGGGGCATTGTTGACATTACCACAAGAGAATGAGGGGGCAAGAGGTGAGTCAGTCATCATTGCTTCTACTGCAAATGGAAAAATACTTCAAACAGCCCATGAAGCAAAAAAGATTGCAACACTCTTACCTGATTCTGAGTTGTTCATTGATAAACCAGGTACACTAATGCAACTTACCCAGTTTACTAGTGCACCTAAATTTCTTCATATTGCTGGGCATACTATTCCCAATAATGATGCACCAATTATGTGGGCTTTCCAACTAACTGATGAAGTACTGTCAGTAGAACAGAGTTATGAACTTCCGTTAGAGGGAACAGAACTAGTTACGCTAAGCGGCTGCACGACAGCTAGCGGGCTAGAAAATGGTGGTGCCTTGTTAGCATTTCAAAGTGCATTTTTCGTAGCAGGTGCACGCAGAGTACTGAGCAGCCTGTGGCCGATACAGGATGATACATCAATATCGCTATGGATGGAGCACTTCTACCGCTTATTAGCACTAGATGTAACTGCACCTGATGCATTACAACTTACTCAAATACACTTTCTATCTGATCCCTTTTATTCACATCCAGCTATGTGGGCAGCCTTTGTCTGTGCTCGTCGATAGCATTGTGGTTGGATCAGTGGGAGTATTCCGATGAAAACCCATATTTCTAATGTACCAACCAACGTGACACGATTTCTCGAGAGATTCTATCTGAAAAAGTTTCACAATCTAGGATTTGTGAAACTTTACATAAG
>JAGQNK010000008.1 GCA_020428105.1 Candidatus Saccharimonadota bacterium | reverse complement strand
TGGTGCAGGGAGAGGGATTCGAACCCCCGAAGGCATAAGCCAACAGATTTACAGTCTGTCGTGTTTGACCGCTTCACTATCCCTGCATGTCATAATAAATTGGAGCCACCTGTCGGATTCGAACCGACGACCTACGGTTTACAAAACCGTCGCTCTAACCAACTGAGCTAAGGTGGCGCATGTACCGAAGAATTTTATCAAAACAGAGGTTATATGACAACCCGCTTTGGACGAGAAACTTTCTTTGGCTTTCCGGACGGGACAATCAGTTTCTTGAGCTTATCGTTTAACATATCGACTTCTTCTGTCATTCCTAAGGTCTCGTATGCTTTGATTAGCAATGAATAGCTTTCTTGGTTAGGCTCCAGCTCTATGGCACGGTTTAAACCATCAAGCATGAGTTTGGTGTTCCCTAGCTTCTCCTGAACCTTGGCATAGGCGATGTGTCTTGCGGCAAGATCTTCTTCTAATTTTAGCGCTTGCTCGAAGGCTGTGGCAGCTTTAGTGTAGTTTTCGGTCTCGAAGTATATAAGACCTAGGTTGTGTAGGCTAGATGCTGTCGGTTCTATCGAAGACGCAATTTCGAAACAATCAATGGCGTCTTTGTATTCTTTTTGCTTTGCGTACAAAATACCGAGGCGGTTGTATGCCGCAGCGTTCTTTTTGTCTATTTTGAGGATAGTCAGTAGCGCTTTTTCTGCCCGAAGGAAGCGATTTTCGCGCATGCCCTGGTGTGCAATATCCCATAGTTTGCCCATTTTGTCACTTATTTTACGAGGGATTGCTTCTAGGTCTTCATCACTAAGCTTTGCGCTGCGAAAAGCAAGACCTGCAAAAACAACTAAAAGAACAAGTTCGTACATATGCGTTATTATACTACATTATATCCGTAACATAAGGTCGGTCATTAGTAGTTTGATACTTGGATTAACCGAAAGAGACGATTCGGCTTTAAGTATAGCGTCTAAAGCTGAATGCCATCTTTTTGTCTGCACCAAGTTATCGGACTTGGCAGTTTGCTCCAAAGCCGTGGAGCATATAAGTTTGCAGGCTTGTAAGAAAGTTGGAATACGCTCTTTGTTGTTAGCGAACTCGTCTATACGTGTAAGCCTGTCAAAACGACTCGCAGCTAATATTTGCTTTGCATGAATAATTTCTGTAGCAAATCTGTGTTCTTGATCATACAACAGCGCATGCATCAGGCCAATGCGCCCCCCGCTCATAAGATATGCTTTTTTTATGACGGACTCGTCTACTGTGTTTTTATAATATTCATGAGCGGCAGAATACTCAATCGGACTAATTGTGATTTGCTGTACACGAGATAATACCGTATTTTTCAGACGACTATCTTTTGTGGCGGTAAGTATCAGTACGGTGTCGGATGGCGGTTCCTCAAGAGACTTTAATAGTGCGTTTTGAGCTTCCTGTGTCATAAGATGTGCATCAACAATCACGGCTATTCTACGTATTCGTTGATCCCCCAAAGTTTTGAGATGTAAAAATTTTTGCAGTTCACGTATTTGATCGATTCCAATCGTCTGGTCTATAGAAGAAATAATTGTAAAATAAGGATACGACTGAGTTGAACCTACCGGTTGGTCCAACAATTCTGCGGCAATATATATTGCTGTTTGCATTTTACCGGAACCTTCTGGCCCGGCTAGCAACAGTCCATGACTTGGGTTGTGTAAGAATTTTGTAATTTGACCAGACGTATTAGGCTGAAATAGCATTATTCATTTCCGTTCTGAATATTTCAGGCAGTGGGGCTTCGAAAGTTGTCCTCTGACCACCTGGTAATGTGATTTCTAGTGATTGAGCATGTAGCATGAGCCTTTCAGCTTCTTTGCCGTTGTATAGAGTGTCGCCAATAATTGGGTGTTTTTGATGTGCTAAGTGAACTCGTAACTGATGCGTTCGGCCGGTAACGGGTTGGAGCCTCAACATTTCGCATTCTTTTGATGTGTCGATGACGGAGTATTTTGTTTGAGATGGCTTACCATTTGCGCCAACACGAAATGTTGACGGCGCCTTAGGGTTTCGTTCTATCGGCATATCGACGATCGCTTCTGGTAATTTCATGTGTCCTTCGACGATAGCTGTATAAGTCTTTTTGACCTTGTGACTAGAAAATTGTTTCTGCAGATACGACAGAGTATCTGCATTTTTGGCACAAATCATTACTCCAGACGTTGCTCGGTCGAGCCGGTGGACGATGCCGCTACGCTCCCCTTCTTGGCCGGATTTTTGGCGAACAAAAGAAGCCACAGATGGCTCGTTCCAGTAGCGGCCGCGGCTATGACTGATGATACCGGCTGGCTTGTTGATGACCAGCACGTTTTCGTCCTCGTACAAAATCGGTAGCTCAATATCGGCAATCTGGTCGATCTCGGCTTCTTCAAAATCTGTCGTTATAACATCGCCGGCGCGCAGTTTATAACCAGGCTTTTGCTGTTCGCCGTTTAGCAGTATTCGCTTGCCCTCAATCAGAACATGAACATAGGCGCGACTTAGCATCGGCAGCATCTCGGTTGCGACAATATCGAATCGGGTACCAGTCGAATTATCATCAATTTTTTGTGTTTTCATGCGGTGTTTTCTGTGACATCAACAACTGCGTCATCCGGCAGAATTGTCTCATCGATTTCATTCACAACTTCCATAACTGGCGGCAACAGTTGCCGAGTTTGTTTAATTGCCCTCGTCATTCCACGGACAGATATAGTATTATCTGAGTCCTTCGGGTATTCTGGATATTTATCCATCGCTATCCATCCTTTGATCTTAGCCCTACTGTTTGCTGAACCTTGAATAAAGTTTGGTTAGCCTGTTTGGCCATTGCTTCCTCGCTAATTTCAAGTTTTTGTAGTATTTTGTCATCATTAACTGAAGTTAACTTTGACTGAAATTCCTCCAGGAAGTCTGTCACCTTGTCCGCGACTGCAGATTTTAACGGGCCGTATTGAGTTTGGCCAATGAAATCTTCTGGACTACCACCAAACAGCTTGAGTAGATCCAACAGGTTACTAATACCCGGACGCTCCCTGTAATCATATTGAACTCCCCCCAAGCTGTCCGTGGCCGCGGACATGACTTTTTTGCGAGCAATTTCAGGCGAGTCGTTCAGAAAGATGACGCCCTTGCCGGTTTCGTCTGATTTGCTCATTTTTTTGGTCGGATCGGCGAGATCCTTGATCCTCAGTCCCTGATCTTTCCCGAAGAACTCGTGCTGCTCTTTAACAGTTTTTGGAACCACAAACAGCTCTTGGTCAAATCTGGCATTGAGTCGCTGCCCCAGGTCACGAGTAATCTCAATATGTTGCGATTGATCATCGCCTACTGGCACATATGCCGCTCCGTACAACAAAATGTCGCAAGCCATCAGCACCGGATAGTCAAAAAGTCCTACTGTGACGCGGTTGGTGCCGAGCTTTGCAGATTTGTCTTTGAACTGTGTCATGCGCTCCATTTCGCCCATGCCGGTAAAGTTGTTCATGATGATAGTTAGTTCAGAATGAGCCGGAATATAGCTCTGACGATAAATATGTACATTAGGATTGTCTAATGGCAACCCGGCGGCCACAAACATGCGCAGGTTATCGAATATCTGCTGTTGCAGCTTGCTGTGGTCAATGGGCGTCGTAAAGCTATGCAAATCAGGGATGAACATATTTACCTGATATTTGCCCGCATACTGCTTTGCTACGTCAATAATCGGCAGCATGGCACCAAAAACATGCCCAATATGCAGGTCATTATTCGCCCGAAGGCCAGTCAGGATTACTTCTTTACTCATATTTGTATACTCCTGATGGTACCATCTGTGGAACTTTCTCTCAACAATAACTTATGTTGCTGACTATATCTCAGCGGTCTGGCGCTTGGTATATTTGCAGCAATTGAAAGGATGATCTTTAGCCCTACCTCATGTCCAACCACAACGATGGTGTCACCTTTTTGATGATGTATGAGGGTTTGTATTCTTGCAAAATATTGCTCCGGTGACTCGATGCCAAGAGCCGCGTAGCTCTGTATATATGTCGAAAATTTACTTTGGTTATTTGCAATCGTCAGACGGTCCGCTTTGAACAAGCGCAAATTCGCCATGACGATGCTACCACCGCAATTTTGCTGAATAGCACGAGCTGTTTGCACGCAGCGTAGCGCTCGTGACGAAAGAATAGTGGTAGTAGTACCTTTCGGCGTCTCAGACAGTATTGATTGGCCTAGTTCTATAGAGGCCTTCTCTCCGGCGATGGTCAGCTTGCCTTTTTTGCCAGCATGCATCTGCGGTTCGCCATGGCGAACAAGGATTAGCATCCTATTCATTACCTACCTCAAGGCTTGTTATTATGGAACTTGTGCCCCCATGTGCAAGATGATCATCGGGAGAGCCGACTATTGTTGACTCTATGATTTGGCCCTTTGCATCTGTATGAATGGTTAGTCTAATATTCATGGGATGACTTTCTTCGCTTCCTGTGAGGACATCCATGGATTTCATTTCAACAAGTGGACACTCTTCGGCATCCTGTACAATGAATTTGGTTCTCTTTTTTGAATCGAGTACTGTCGCACATTCTTCAGGCTTGTTTGGTGTCACTATTCCTCTGGTCCCGGAATCTATCAGCGGCTTCAGGAATACGGCTTTATCTCCGCGTCTAATAGCCTCGGCAAGGCTAGACATCTCCTCTTTTGGGACGAGAGAGCTATGGACGGTAAGCGGAATGACCTTTCGCAACCTGGCAAGCTGATCGTCTCCAAATGCAAGTACAAGTAGCTGTTCTATCTCGGTACTGTTTCCGGCATTGTGCAGTAACGCGAGCGCACCCTTTGACTCTAGGTCGGTACGCCTGTCGGATATGACTTGTGCGTGATTTCGGATATCATCCTCAGTAATTCCACCCTTCACAAGCGGCGACATCATTATAACCTCGCCAATTCTTTGTCCCCGTGTCTCTAGACCATCTCTACTCTGTTTAAGTTCTGTCTGAGGGGTAACGAATAACTCTTTGGTAGTTCTGGCCAAGAGTCTTATCTCTGGCTCATGAAAACGGTCTTTTGTGCTCATGACTATCGCGGCATTTCCAGCCGAACGAATAGCTTCCAAGAAACGAGGTGCCCCGATTCCCAGGGCGTTTGGTGACTGGGCACGCACCATGGCGCCGTATCCAAGACCCCGCAGTTTTCCGGGTTCAATCTCGACAATACGTAACCCGAGAGGTGTAAAAATCAGATCGGCCTTTGCGAGCGCTGGCTCTGGCAAAACCGGAGCACTGACGTTTTCGCGCCTTGCCGCTTGATGAATATTTTCAGTGCCTAATAGGCTGCGGACAAGTCGCATGGTTTGATCTTTTGGATCAGCTCGCAAAGCTACATTACTTAGCTCGCTCATTCCGTGCTGGAATGCCGCAATATTGTGACCTATCTTGTGCAGCTCCTGTTTAGTTTCTAGCTCGATTTCAAAGCCATCTGCTACCCGATGGTTGCGAAGATGGTCGGGTTGCAATTCGTCAACTACTATTTGACGGCGAGCTTCCAAGCCTTGATGTGTTTCTAGATGTTTCATTGTATTCCTTATTTCCTTCCGTATTTAAAAAAACCGTCATGAGGGTGACGGCTTTTTCGGTATTTTCGATATTCTTTGGCTACAAGGTCAAGCAATATGCAAACACACGGAATAAACCGCCACAGTGAGTGTCGGTATACCAAGCTTGTTTGTTCAAATTATTCAGCCTCATTTTAAACTCTTTCTGGAACCACTTTGTCATAAATCCACGATTTTCAGCAAAAATTCTAGTTTATCAACTTCCACGTCATCTGGGGTGACAATATCTGAATTTGTCGGAATTATGTCACGCCCTGCAACGTCAGGGACGGTGTTATCTACCACTCTAATCGGTTCATTATCATGTTTTTCTTGGTTATTCTGTATCTCCATAGGTTTCTCCATTAACACAAAAAGGAAAAACCGCCATTTTGGCGGTTTTTCTAGTGTTTTATTCGTAGTATTACTTATTTGTTACGAACACGCACAGGAACAACCGCCAGCTTGTGGCTGGTAAACCAATACGTAAAAAAGTTCCTGATTATTTTCATAACTTTTAGACGATACACCCTTTACGCAAACTTGTCAATAATAAACCAGCCCGTAATGAGCTGGTTTTTGAGTTGCCAATTCTAACGCTTGGTGAACTGTCGTTGCTTGCGGGCGCCCTTGAGACCGAACTTTTTGCGTTCTTTCTCGCGCGGGTCTCGTCCCAAAAGATCAGCACGGCGAAGTGTACCTTTGAGGTCTTCATTCATGACTGCTAGTGCCTTAGCAATGCCAAGGCGAATTGCTTCACTTTGGCCTGCGTGTCCACCGCCACTGACAACGATGCTTACATCGTATTTCTTTACTTCGAGCTCTAGTACAGAAAACGGACGTACCAGTTCATTTAGAATCGACTTGCTGCCAGCAAAATACTCTTCAGCTGGCTTACCATTGACAATAATATTGCCCTTACCGTTCTGTAGACGAACCCTAGCAGTCGAGCTCTTGCGACGGCCCAGGGCATAATGATAATGAATAGATTGATCTGCCATTACTTCTTGCCTTCCAGATTAAATTTTTCTGGCTTTTGAGCATTGTGGTTGTGCTCCTCGCCAGCGTAGACCTTTAGCCTAGCCAAACGCGCATCACGCAGTTTGTTCACCGGAAGCATTCCTCGAACAGCGTGAATGATGACATGGGTTGAATCTTTGTCCAATTGATGACGCAGTTTGGTTTCAGTTAGACCACCAGGGAAACCGCTGTGTTTGTAGTACATTTTGTCTTCTAGCTTTTTACCAGTCACGACAAGCTTATCCGCATTTACTACTACGACGAAATCGCCAGTATCGATATGCTTCGTAAACGTAGTTTTGCCCTTTCCTGTCAACAGAGTTGCTGCGACAGTTGCAAGACGCCCAACAGGTAGCTCTGACGCGTCCAAGACATACCACTTTCGCGTTACATCGGATGGTTTAGCACTATATGTCTTCATTACTTGGCCTCCTTTTTCGCTGACTTAGCAGGAGTTTTCTTAGTTGCTACCTTTGTTGTAGCTGTAGCAGGCTTCTTAGCTTCTTCTTTGACAGCCTTGGCAACCGGGGCTGCATTTAGGTCGTCTACAAAACTTACTCTTGCCATCAAGGCATTGTCGCCACGACGGTAGCCGGTGCGCTTTATCCTCAGGTGCCCACTGACACGGCCTTTTAGCTTGGGTGCAATCTCATCAACAAGTTTGTGTGCGCTTTCAACAGTCTGCAGCTTGTTGATGATTTGACGTCGGTTGTGAAGATCGCCCTTCTTTGCCTTAGTTATCAAGCGTTCTACATAGGGAACGACTTCTTTTGCTTTTGGTAATGTAGTTTCTATGGACTCGTATTTCACCAAGCTATCAGCAAGACTCTTGATCAGAGCATTACGTTGATCACGTTCGCGGTGAAATTTCCTTCCTTTATATCCGTGACGGTGCATGCTAAATCTCCATCTCCGCCATCTTGTCTTTGACTTCGTCTAGGGCCTTGCTACCGAAACCTTTAAGCTCTCGTAATTCGATGTCACTCAGAGCAAATAGGTCTTTTAAGGTATGGATATCATTGTTGATGAGAGCATTGGTGGTTCGGGCACTCAAGTTCAAATCTTCGATTGAAGTCATCAACTCTGGTGCGTCATCTGCTTCATCAATGTCGACCGGAGAAGCACTAACTGGTGCTGCTGCTTCAACACGAGTTTGCCCTGCAAGTGCAGTGTATTGATTGACCAAGATTGCAGCAGCTTCTTCAAATGCGTCTCGTGGTGTAATGCTACCATCAGTGTCAATAGTGATGATAAGCTTATCCAAGTCGGTCATTTGGCCAACACGAGTGTTTTCAACCTTGTAACGAACTCGTGCGACTGGGCCAAAGATTGCATCGACAGCAATCATGTCACTGGCTTTGTGAGCTGCAACCTCTTCGATGGTGCGATAACCGCGACCAGTTTCTACGACAATGTCCATGATAAAGTTTGTTTTGTCATCATCAACAGTAGCAATTACATGATCAGGATTGACTACTTCGATATCAGCATTCAACTCAATATCCTTGGCAGTAATGATGCCTTTACCCTTTTTACTAATACGCAAAGTCTGAGAGTCGTCTCCAAATACTCGAAAACGGATACCTTTTAGGTTGAGCATGATATCAACCACATCCTCTTTGACGCCTTTGATTGTAGTAAATTCGTGGCTGGCACCTTCCACCTTGAACGCAGTAACAGCCGCACCAGCGATGCTCGAAAGCAGTACACGTCGCAAACTATTACCCAAAGTCATTCCATAACCAGAATGTAGAGGCTCCACCGTAAATGTTGCGCTCTCTTTGCTGTGATCGTCTACTTTGACAATTCCAGGTGTGTGAATCATTTTTGACATATTTCTCCTAGCCTCCCTTAGCGTGAGTAGTATTCCACTATTAACTGTTCATTGATATCTGGTTCTGCGTCATCTCGAGTCGGAATACCTGAGATTGTAACTTGCAATTTCTTGCGATCTGATTTAATCCAACTTGGTGTTTCTGACGGAGCTGGACTTACGTCGTCTAGTTTCTTGAAATACTCGGTGTTTTTACTTCGAGCTCGTACTGTCAAAACATCTCCCGTTTTCATACGGATTGAAGGGATATCAACACGGCGACCGTTTAATTCGAAGTGACCGTGTGACACTAGCTGACGTGCAGCACGGCGTGAGGACGCAAGACCTGCACGATAAACGGCATTGTCGGCACGCTGTTCTAGGAATTGAAGTAGCAATTCACCAGATTTACCTTGACGCTTGTCTGCTTCCTTCATCAAGTTGCTGAATTGCTTTTCAAGCAAACCGTATAGGCGTTTGACCTTTTGCTTCTCTCTTAGCTGCAGTGAATATTGACTTGATTTATTTCGCTGATATCTTCCGCCCTGTTGTCCCGGAGGTCCGGTACGTTTAGCTAAAGCTTTGTGAGCCTTGGGGTGAAGTGCATAGCCTTCACGACGGGACATTTTAACGATTGATTGGGTATCTCTTGCCATGACTTATACCCTCCTTGCCTTACGTGGACGAACACCACCGTGTGGTACGCCAGTTACGTCTTTGATTGATTCTACCTGAATATCTATTCCTGAGAGAGATCTGACTGCCGCTTCACGACCAAGACCGATGCCTTTGATGAATACGTCGACTTTACTAAGACCGTGTAGTTGTTTTGCTGCGGCACCGGCTTTTTCGGTTGCCACTTGAGCAGCATATGCTGTGCCTTTCTTGCTACCACGGAATCCACAACCACCGGCACTAGCCTGTGTTAATGCACCACCATTTGAGTCACTAAATGTAATAATAGTATTGTTGAACGTTGCCAAGATATGCATCTGGCCATAAGGCACAGATCGCTTGGACTTTTTCTTTCTTGTTGATGTAGATACTTCTGCCATTTGATTGTTCCTAGGTCTTAGATGCTGCTTTAGGTTGAGCGCCACCAACTGCTACTTTTCGTCCGCGACGAGTTCGACCATTCGTGCGGGTTCTTTGACCACGGCTCGGTAAGCTCTTGGCGTGTCGTTCGCCTCGATAAGACTTAATGTCGCGGAGGCGCTTGATGTTTGTACTTACAATTCTTTGTAGCTCACCTTCAACTACAAGGGTGTCATTGATTACGTCTTGGATACGAGAAATCTCGGCGTCAGTCAGATCTTTGACACGAACTGTTGGCTCAACCTTTGCGCTGGTTAGAATATCGCCAGCAGTTTTAGGACCAATACCATAAACGTATGTTAGCGATACGTGAATTTGCTTGTGGTCGGGGATTGTTACTCCAGATATTCGAGCCATAAATTACCCCTGCCTCTGCTTGTGCTTAGGCTTTAACTTGTTGATAACATAAACACGACCCTTGCGACGCACAATCTTGTCGTCGGGGCTAATCTTTTTTACACTTGCACGCACTTTCATGCGGATCATTCCTCCTTATGTCGGTAATGACACACTGCTTATATTGATAAATTACTTCTGGCGATAGGTGATTCGTCCCTTAGTAAGATCGTAAGGGGTCAACTCAACCGTAACGCTATCACCAGGAACAAGACGAATATAGTGTTTTCGCATTTTCCCGGCTACATGGGCTATGATCTGATGGCCATTCTCGAGTTCTACCTTGAACTGAGTCCCAGGAAGGGCCTCTGTTACTACTCCGTTTAACTCGATGACTTCCTTATTTTTGACCATACAGATATAACAACTGTCAAAGTATAGCAAAAACAACCACGTTTTGCAAAGAGTTTATTGGTTTTTTCTATCTGTCAGATATATTGCGTCTTTTAGGTAAGAATTTCAATCGTCTTGCGCCTGTAGCGGCATCAGATGGCACTGATGTGTCATAGAAAAAATCTGGCTGTTCATACTGATCATACGTAACCATTAAAGCACGCGATTCTATGGCACGAAGAGTTTCGAGAGCGACAGAGACGAGGATCAGGATGCTGGTACCACCAAGAGCAATGTTTGATTCTAGAAACGCTTGGCCCAGAATTGGAGTTAAGGCCAGTAAACCAAGAGCTAACGCACCGAATAGCGTAAGTCGATTCACTACTTTGCCTAAATACTTCTCTGTTTGCACTCCTGATCTTACGCCTTCAATAAACCCACCTTGCTTCTGAAGGTTTTCGGCGATTTCTTTACTGTTGAAAGTAATGCTTGTGTAAAAGAAGGTGAAGATAAACACAAGCAAAAAATATACAGCAGGATAAATATATGGAGTCCAGCCACCGGCAGCAAATGTTTGTGCACTTGGGTTCTGGAACCAGATACTAAGCTTAAGGCCAATTTCTTGTAATCTAGCACTCCCATTAGAGCTCAAAATTTGACCAACGAATGCAGGAACACTCAAGAACGCTACCGCAAAAATGATCGGAATCACTCCGGCGGTGATTAACTTGACAGGTAGAATAGTGGTTACGCCGCCATATGCTCTACTGCCTTGCACGCGTTTGGCATATTGGACCGTCAGATTTCTGGCTGCTTCGTTTAATTTAACAATCATAACCGTAATTATGATAGTTACTAGTATAATCGCACCGGCTAGAAGTGCTTGTTTTTCATCGATGCCAATTCGGTGACCAAACATCATCATCGAGGCTTCTCCGTTGAAAACAGACTGGTATAGAGTAGCGATAGTTGTCGGCAAAGTACTTACAATACCGATTGTAATCAATAATGAAATTCCGTTTCCTACGCTTTGTTCGGTAATGAGCTCACCCAACCACATCAAAAGCATAGATCCACCTGTAAGACATGCCACCATCAGCACCCACTGCATTATTGAGGTATTTGCCGTAATATCGCCAATACCACCAATTTGTAAGGCAGACTGCCTGACTAGATAGATTGCACCGATAGACTGAATGATTGCCAGAGGTAGGGCAAGTATTCTGGTGTACTGATTAATCTTCCGACGACCAAATTCGCCATCCTGGTTCATGCTCTCTAGTTGAGGAATAGCCTTGGTCAGAAGTTGCATAATGATACTGGCGTTGATGTAAGGCCCTAGACCAACAAGCATAATTGAGAAGTTCGCTAAGGCACCTCCGGATAGGACGTCGATAAAACTCAATAGCTGTGGAGTATCGGAAGAACTAAAGAGGTTTTGCAACACTTGTCGTAATGTTTGCGGATCAGCCAACGGAATCGGGATATGAGCTAATATCCTAAAGACTACCAGCATGCCCAAAACTGCTAAAATACGATTTCGCATATCGCTATGCTTCAGTGATTTCCAGATAATTTTCCAGTTCATGTAATTCTCTATTTCCTCTTACAAAAGCAAAAATCTCTCATTAGTATAGCGTACTCCTGAGAGATTTTGATATAAGTTGTCAAAGTTACTTGGTTTTTTCTTGGTCTGCTTTCGGCAAACGCTTGACCTGAGGTACTTTGTCAAAGGTCCCACCGGCTTTTTGGACGGCAGCAATTGCAGTTGCGCTAGCGCTCTGCAGCTTGACTGACACTTTTTTGGTCACATCACCTTTTACGATTAGCTTCACTTTCACGTACGGGCTACTGGTTAGACCTGCGTTGGCGAGAGTAAAGTTATCTACAGTTACATCAGAAATTTGATCCAACTGTCCGGTGTGAACATTTTCCATTTTGGACCGATGTGACGTAAATCCAGGTAGCTTTGGCAAGCGTTGGTAAAGTGGATTCTGTCCACCTTCAAAACCTGGTCGAACACGTCCACCGGTTCGAGAGCTTTGACCCTTGGTTCCGCGACCGGCGGTTTTTCCTTGGCCGGCAGAGATACCACGGCCGACACGCTTACTAGATTTATTCGATGATACCTTAAGGTCGTTGAACTTCATTTACTTTGCCTCCTTGGTGACGGCGGTCTTCTTCTTTGCAGATGTTTTCTCAGATTGCCGTGTTAACCACTTATCAGCAGGAACTACGTTTTGCAGTGCGGCAAGAGTTGCATAAGCAATGTTGATTTTGTTGGTAGACCCTAGTGACTTAGATAGTGCATCTGATATACCGGCAACTTCCAGAACAGTACGAACTACACCACCGGCAATCAATCCAGTACCTGGCGCAGCAGGCTTGATCAAAATGCGCGCACCGCTAACTTTTGCTTCTGAATCGTGTGGAATTGTACCGTTATATAGGTGTACTGTCACCATGTTCTTTTTTGCAACATCAACAGCTTTTGCAACGGCTGCAGTGACATCAGCACCTTTACTGATACCAATTCCGACCTTGCCTTTGTGATCACCCAGTACCACGAGGGCACGAAAACGGAACCTTCGTCCACCTTTTACTACACGAGCAACGCGATCAATATGAACTACTCGCTCATCAAATTGTTTTTCTTCTGCTGGCTGGCGATTATCTTGCCGGCCTCTACGTTGTTCTGCCATATTAGAACTCCAATCCTCCGGCGCGGGCTGCATCAGCAAGCGCCTTTACACGACCATGGTATGCACGTCCCCCGCGGTCGAATACAACTTGGGCAATTTTTGCTGCCTTGGCCTTTTTTGCTATTTCTTGCCCAACCCATTCGGCTCGTTCAGTCATTGTACCTTTAGCAGCTTTGCTACCAACCGTGCTAACTTGTGCAAGTGTTGAATGTTTGGAATCATCTATAATTTGCGCACTAACGTGCTTGTTGCTAACAAAAACACTTAGTCTTGGGCGTTCAGTAGTACCGGATACTTTTGCTCGAATACGAAACTTGCGTCGAGCCATAGTATTAAGTTTGTGTGTAATTCTATTCATAATACTACCTATTTATCCTTGCCTGACTTACCGGACTTGCGAATAATTCGTTCACCGACATATTTGATGCCTTTACCTTTGTATGGCTCTGGCTTCTTAAGTGCACGAATTTCTGCTGCAACTTGTCCTACTTGTTGCTTGCTTATGCCACTAACCGTGATGATGTTCTGTTCAACTGTAGCAGAGATTCCTTGAGGTAAGGCATAGTTTACCTCGTGAGAAAATCCAATATTGAATTTTAGTCCACTCCCTGCAAGAGCAACCCTAAACCCAACTCCATTGAGTTCTAGTTTTTTTTCGAAGCCCTTACTAACACCCTCTACCATGTTTGCAACCAAACTCCGCATTAAGCCATGGCGTGCGCGATTTTGCGCTTCGTCATTCTCTCTGGTGACAATAACTTTGTTTTCTTCTTGCTTTACCGTGATGCCGGGCATCGTGAACTGTTTTAGAGTACCTTTTGCACCCGTCACAGTAATCCAATCAGGATCGACAGTGATTGTCACGCCACTCGGAATTTCGATCGGCAGTTTTCCTATACGACTCATTATTATTTCCTTTAACCTTAGTAAACCTTACAGATTAATTCACCACCAACACCTTGCTTCTTGGCTTCTAGACCAGTCATCATACCTTTTGAGGTGCTGACGATCACAATCCCACGACCACGCATAACTGTAGGAATTTTGTCTGATTTGGTATAGTACCTGCGACCCGGAGTACTTAGGCGCTTTATCTCAGTTATTCGGGCATTGGATTGTGGCGGGTTAATGACTAGCTTCAGTGTTTTGCCAACAGGAGCAGGCTCTACATCCACTGTGTCGATGTAGTTGTTCTCTTTCAGTAGTTTGGCAACCGCTTCTTTTACTTTGCTGTGCGGTAGTGAAACTTCATTTTTGTTGACAGCTATTGCATTTCGGATGCGAGATAGCATGTCTGCGATTGGGTCAGTTGTAGTTGTGCTCATTACTATCTCCTTTCTACCAACTTGACTTTGTTACGCCCGGGATCTCTCCCTTGCTTGCATGTTCACGAAAACTTATACGACTTAGTCCAAATTGACGCATATATGCATGCGGTCTTCCGGTTTCTATACATCGATTTTTTCTTCTCGATGGAGCACTGTTTCTAGGTAGTAAATGTAGACCATCGAGGTCTCCCATTGCTTTGAGCTCAGCGCGTTTCTTGGCGTACTTCTCAATCATTTTTTGACGTTTTAGGTCACGAGCTATGTTTGATTTTCTGGCCATTATTTCTTCTCCTTTTCGAACGGCATACCGAGCTTCTCTAGTAACGCTCGAGAGTGTGCCGGCTCTTGGCATTTGATTACAAATACTACTTGGATGCCATGTGGATTAGTCGTTTCTTCAAAGGTCAATTCCGGAAAGACAGATTGGTCAACCATACCGAGTGAGTAGTTGCCGGACTTGTCGAAGGCCTTTGCACTTACACCGTGGAAGTCACGTAGACGTGGCATGACGATATTCAACAATCGGTCCATGAATTCATACATGCGTTCATCTCTCAGGGTAAGCTTGAGACCGATTTTGTTACCTTCGCGAAGTTTAAACCCAGCGATTGAATTTTTGGCAACAGTCTCAACCGGCTGTTGCCCAGTGATCTTACGAAGTGTATTTGTTGCCACTTCCATGATCTTTTTGTCATCTTTGGCTTTACCCAAACCTACATTAAGTACAATTTTTTCAAGCTTAGGTACTTGATTTGGATTTGCCAGGCCTAGCTCTGTCTGTAGCTCTTTTGCAACTTTTGTATTATACAGATCTTTCAAACGAGCAACGGGTGTAGATTTGCTAGCTGTTATAGTTTCGGCCATTACTTAATCTCCTTCCCGCTCTTCTTAGCGATACGAGTCTTTTTACCCTTATCGTCTAGCTTGTATCCAATTCTGGAAGGCTTGCCATCGATGCTAAAGCCCACTTTGCTGACTGCAATCGGCTTGGTAATCTCAATAATTCCACCCTGCGGGTGTTGTTTGTTAGGCTTCTGATGTTTTTTAACGACATTGATGCCTTCTACTGTCACAGTGTTATCGGTAGGATGAACAGCAGTAACCTTACCAGTTTTGCCTTTGTACTTACCTGAACGTACAACAACAGTATCACCACTCTTCAACCTAATTTTATATACAGAATTATTCATTATAGTACCTCCGGAGCAAGGCTGATAATTTTTGCGTAGCCTTGGTCACGAAGTTCTCGTGGTACAGGGCCAAAAATACGAGTTGCCTTTGGCAGTTTATCTTCACCAATAATAACCGCAGCATTGTCGTCAAAACGGATAGTTGAACCGTCTTTGCGTTTGATTGCGTCACGAGTTCTGACAACTACTGCTCGCACAACTGTTTTTTTCTTGACATTTCCAGTAGGGCTAGCTTGTTTTACGGTGGCAGTGATAATATCACCAACACGCGCATAACGTCGTCTGGTTCCGCCAAGCACGCGAATACAGAGAATTTCTTTGGCACCGCTGTTGTCACAGACGGTTAATCTTGATTCTTGTTGAATCATACTATTTCTCCTCCTCGGTATCTTGCTTCTCGCCGACAACTTCGGCCACTTCAGGGGGCATCGCTTCAACGTGACGAATTGGTGCTTTTTCCAGAACCTTTTCTAGAATAAAACGCTTGCGGGCACTGAGTGGGCGTGTCTCGCTGATTGAAACTTTGTCACCAATACTTGCCTCGTTTTTTTCATCATGAGCTATAAACTTGTTGGTTGATGTAAACTGCTTTTTATAAATCGGGTGTGTCTTGCGTGTGGCGACTTTGACTACGATTGTCTTGTCGGCCTTGTCAGAAGACACCACACCTACGAATGTCTTTGCCATTACACGGTCTCCTTAGTTAATTGTTCGGCGAGTACTGTTAGCATTCGCGCTAGGTCTTTTTTCTTCTCCCGGACTACTCGAACATTTTGCACCTCTCCCATGTGTAGGCGTCGCTTTAGTTCAGCGATCTCTTCACGCAGCTTAGTACTCTCGGTAGTTAGCTCGGTAGTTGAAAGTTTACGAATATCAACAATCTTCATGTTATGCATCCTCCTTGACCAAGAATTTTGTCTTGACTGGGAGTTTGTGAGCCGCAAGTCTCATCGCCTCGCGAGCGGTTTCCTCTGGCACACCCTGCATCTCAAACATGATCGTACCAGGTCGAACCTTTGCAACGAAGAATTCTGGATTACCTTTGCCGCTACCCATTTTGGTTCCCAGTGCCTTTCGGCTAACCGGCGTATGTGGGAAAATTCTAATCCAGATTTTTCCACCACGCTTTACATAACGTGTCATAGCCTGGCGAGCAGATTCGATCTGACGAGATGTGATGCGCTCATGGCCTTGTGCCTGTAGGGCAAACTGACCGAAGGCGATATAGTTTCCGCTGGTTGCTGGACCACGAACACGTCCTTTGAACACCTTGCGGTGCTTTGTACGATTAGGTAATAACATTATTGTATCTCCCCCTTGTAGATCCAGACCTTAACACCAATGATGCCGGAACCAGGATATTTGGCACGGGCAGAATGGTAATCTACATCAGCACGAATAGTATGTAACGGTACAGAACCTTCGACGGTTTTTTCTTTGCGACTCATTTCAGCTCCACCCAGACGACCAGAAACCTCAATACGAATTCCTTTTGCGCCGGCCCGCATGGTAGCACCGGCAGCTTGCTTCATGGCTCGACGAAAAGCAATGCGACGCTCTAATTGATGCGCTATGTTTTCGGCTACTAATTTAGCGTATAGCTCTGGTTTTTTGATTTCCTCGATATTAACCCTAGAAGGAATACCATAGATCTTTTCGATAGCTGTTTTTAATTCTTGAGCGCCTGAGCCACCTCGTCCAATGACAACTCCGGCTTTTGCGGTAGTGATAGTAACTGATACTAGATTTGGTGAACGTTCAATATCTACTTGATTGATAGCACCTCGGCTACCAATCTTGTCTTGAATTAGTTTGCGAACTTGCAAATCTTGCGCTAGGAAGTTGGCATAATCTCGTTTGCTAGCAAACCACTTGCTACGCCAGTTCTTGTTTACCTGAAGACGCATGCTAATTGGATTAACTTTTTGTCCCATTACTTTGCCTCCTCTTTCTTTGTAGCCGGCTTCTTGGTGGCACGCTTTTCGCCATCAACTACAACACGAATATGCGAAGTACGACGTTGGAATGGCAAGGCACGCCCGTGTGCAGCAGGCCGATATCGCTTGAAGCGTGGGCCAGGGCTAACCTGTATTGAAACAATCTGAAGTGTGTCTTCCTTGTAGTCATGATTGTGCCCGGCGTTCGCACGAGCGCTTTCAATCACTTTGCGAACTGGCTCAGCTGCACGACGAGGCGTATGCTCAAGAATAACAAGGGCATCTTCTACGCTACGACCTCGAACCAAGGCAGCAACAACACCGACTTTACGCGGGCTCATGCGAACCCCCTTGGCGACGGCATTAACGCCGGAACCTACAACAGTATTATGTGCCATTATTTCTTACCTTTCGCTAGCTTGCCACCGTGACTACGGAACTTGCGCGTAGGGCTAAATTCACCAAGCTTGTGACCAACCATGTTTTCTGTTATGAAAACAGGAACGTGAACTTTACCGTTGTGAACAGCAATTGTTCGGCCAACAAACTCAGGACTGATTGTACTGGCGCGTGCCCAAGTTTTGATAATTGTGCGGTCGTCTGTTCCGAGTGCTGCGACTTTACGAGCGAGCTTCGGATCAATAAACGGCCCTTTTTTCAATGAACGACTCATATCCTAGAAGCTCCTTTATTTCCTCTTCGCCGCGTGACGACTGCGGACGATATACTTAGTTGTACTCTTACGACGGCGTGTCTTGAAGCCAAGGGTTTTCTGACCCCAAGGCGTTACTGGCGCACGTGCCATACGGTGACGACCACCATCACCACCACCATGTGGGTGATCAGCTGCGTTCATAACTACACCACGAACAGTTGGACGGATACCTTTGTGTCGGCTACGACCTGCTTTACCGACCTTGATGTTTTGGTGTTGCACGTTCCCAACTACACCAAGACTAGCTGTACACTCAATGTGAACCAGTCGAACTTCACCACTAGGAAGTTTTAGCTGCGCGTAGTTACCTTCTTTGGCCATGAGCTGTGCGCTAGCTCCAGCAGACCGAACGATTTGTGCACCGCGTCCAGGCTGCAGTTCGATGGCATGTACCACACTACCTACAGGAATATTCTTCAACGGCAAGCGGTTACCTGTCTCGATAGCTACCTCTTCGCCACTAGTGATAGTCTGACCAACTTGCACACCATTTGCAGCAATGATGTAGTGGTGCTGATTATCTTGGTCTTTGATTCGTGCTATACGAGCACTTCGGTTTGGGTCATATTCAATATGCTCAACTGTTGCAGTTGTACCTGGAGCTAGATTAAAATTGACCAATCGATAGAACTTCCTGGTACCACCGCCACGATGACGAGTAGTAATGCGTCCTTGGTTGTTGCGACCCGAGTTCTTTTTCTTGATGACAGTTAATGATTTGAGCGGTCTCTTGGTAGTAATTGCACTCATGTCTTGGGTTGTCATGCCACGACGACCAGGAGTAGTCGGCTTATATAGTTTGATAGCCATTATTTCTTCTCCTTCTTAGCTGGTTTTTCGGCTTTGTCGTCTTCGGCTGCCGCAAATAGTGCAATTGAGTCGCCTTTGACCAATGTAACATAGGCTTTCTTGAAGTCGCTTGTTCTTCCGGCAACAGGTCGGCCACCTTTACGCACAGTGCGCTTGGCTTTCCCTTTGGATAGAACAGTATTCACAGTCTTTACCTTGACTTCAAACTGAGCTTCAACAGCGCGAGCGATCGAAAGCTTGTCGGCACTTTTATCAACACTAAATACATAGACGTTGTCTTGACTTTGCGCATAGGCCTTTTCGCTAACCCGCGGTTTCAGTACTAGAGTTTTGTCCATTACTTGTCTCCTCCCAGCCAATCGCTAATTGCACTCAGGGCATCGTCGGTAACTACAATGTGGTCCGCATTCATCACGTCATATACATTAACGTAACGGGCCTGGACTAGTTTAACTTCCTGAATATTTCGTGTAGCAAGGACGAGCTCTTTGGTTTTGTCGGCAACAATAACCAATACATTTCGAGTTGCGCCAACTTTTGCAAACAATTTAACTGCCTCGGCGGTTTTGTTGTCTTTGATCTTTAGGTCTTCTATGACAATCAGCTTACCGCTATCTGTCGTCAAGCTCAGTGCTTGCTTGATTGCTTGACGTTTTGCTGTTGTGTGCATACGGTGTTTGTAATTTTCGTTGCCTGTTGGTCCAAAAGTAATGCCACCGCCACGCCAGATTGGGTTCCTGCTTGAACCAAATCGTGCGCGACCGGTGCCTTTTTGCTTCCAAGGCTTACGACCACCGCCACGAACAAGACCGCGAGTTTTGGTTTGTGCCAAATTCTCGCGGCCATTTGCCATGTATGCAACATAAGCTTCTTTGATTAATTCGTGGTTCACTGGCGCTACAGCAAACACAGCTTTATCAAGCTTTGCTGCAGTAGTTGCTTTAGTACCAGTTTTTGTATAAGTAGCTACAGCCATTATTTTGCCTCCTTGATCAGGACAATGCCTTTACGTGGACCTGGGACAGCACCTGTAACACCAATCACACCAAGTTCTGTGTCAACAAAAGCGACTTTAAGATTTCGGACAGTCACTTGTTCTACACCCATTTGGCCAGACATTTTGGTGCCTTTGAAGATATGCTGTGGATACATAGATCCGATAGAACCGGGCTTGCGAGTATTGCCTTTTCCACCGTGGGTTTTGCGCTGACGATGAAAGTTGTGACGCTTGATAGTACCAGCAAAACCTTTACCTTTGCTGGTGCCAGTTACGCTGATAGTATCTCCTGGCTCAAAAACGTCTGCAGAATATGTCTCACCAACCTTCATATTCTCATCAATCTCTTCAACTCGGAATTCATGTACGAGTTTAGGTTGTACTTTTGATGTTTTGAAGTGACCAGCTTGGGCTTTGCCCATGTGCTTGGCATCTTCAGTGCCGATCTGAACCGCAGTATACCCGTCGGTTTCATCGGTCTTTACTTGCGTAATAACGCAAGGACTAGCGGAAAGCAAGGTTACAGCCTTAACAACACCATCTTCATTAATAGTGCTTGTCATGCCAACCTTTCTAGTGATAAGAGCTTTCATAGTGACCCTTTACAATTTATATTCGTACATTTGTAACAATCATGACACAAAAATTCTTGGTGTCGTTTGGTTTCTACCTCTGTGGAAGATAGACCTAGAACGTTCACCAAGTACGAAACTTTTTATATACCGAAACAGATTATCACAAAGTTCCAACACCTGTCAATATGTTGTAAATACTACTTCTTAAAAAACAATAAATATTCCGAAAGGCATCCAGAAGCCAACTAACATAGCGACTAGCAGAACCGCAAAGCCGATTTTGCGGTCGAGTTGTATTTTGTCATGACTGGCCAAGATCAAACCAGCCATAAAACCGAGCGGAAGTGGCATTTGAACAGAACTACCATCGGTAAACTTTAACCACAAAGAACCAAGAATCATATACACGACTAGCTTCAGGAAATAGACCGTATCGAGTTCATTTTGTGTTATTTTGCTTTGCTTTTTAGGCATTAGCAGTATTATACCAGAAATATTCTAGCGTAGCTCACCTACAGATGGCCCCGTGTCAACAGCAAGACACCAAGGCAACGCTTTATCATTGATATTTGGGTCGACCATTAGACGCTCTTTCTCTACAGTTTGCAGAAAAATTCTATAGCCATAGATTATTCGCCATTCATTTCTCAACCTGTCTGTTGCCCCATTTGGTATTCCGGCGTTATAGCTTACGATATCTTTCAGAAGTTCGACATACTTGTACCAAATGGGCCAGAGCATCAAGGCGACTACAAGCGAAATCACACTCATTATTAGTTGGTCAACTGCAGAGAATCCTGCACCAAGTGCAACTTCGCTGTAGCCGAAAGCCTGTCGTAGTGGATACCAAACGAATATCAAGCTAATGGTAGCACTGAGTGCATAATGAAGGTATTTCAAATAGATATTTGTTTGGGTAAGAACTCCCAGACGAAAGTATCCTTTTTGTTCTAGCGAATGGCGAACTTGGCAATCTAATCGCTGGTATATTTCGTTTCCGGCATTTATTGTCCTTGACAACTCCTTCCAAGATATTGTTCCACCTTGCTCCTTGATATTTGCCCTCAGTTCCAGTTCAAGCATATCTAGCTCACGATTATCGATGGCTAGATTTTCAACACTTAAGAGCAAGTCATCGTCGATTATTGAAATTTGTACAGCTGAAGATTGTTTCATAAAGACTAATGTTGCGATTAATTCATTATCTCTAAGCCGGCGATCGAATAGGTAGCCAAACTCAGCTGGGGTGAGATCGGAGTTGATACGATATTCATGAATAAGTGTTTTATTTTGTGCTAACCATCTCTGTACATGAAAGTGAACAAGAAAAGATGCAATACCAGTAGCCATATATACGACCAACAAGATAAGTGCAAAAAAGAGTAACCAAACGAGCATAACTATACTTATTTGATGATGCCTGCTGCTATAGCCGGTTCTAAGGCTTTATGAAATTGTGAATGAGTCGGTGAAGGTAAAGAATCTAGCCCAAACCAACCAATTTTCGCAATTTTGTGTGGCTCGCCGTTCTTTACATGATCAGGATTAACTTTCACGGCGTGAATCAAGGCAATCCAGTGGGTTCGCTGATTATCGTGTTCTCTGTGGGCATCATACGCTGTCAGGAAATCGATGTCTTCAGCTTCGCAGCACAATTCTTCTAGGAGCTCGCGGCGAAGTGCTTCATCTATCGACTCACCAAATTCAATGGCGCCACCACATATATCCCACCTGCCTTGTTCGTCACGAGCATAATCGCCGCGCTTCATCATTAAAATTTTACCATTGCCGTCGTGGACAACCCCACACGCCGAAACTCCAATATGGTCAATTCCTCGACGCCTATCTAAATTATTCGCACCCTCACTTGCATTGGACATAGTCAAATTCTAGCATACTCCATCTTCCATTATGCTAACATAAACTGTTTGAGGATAGATGAGATTTTATAGCATTAATAAACCGAGCTTTTTAGCTAATAGCGGTAGATTTCAATCTCTTGCTCTAATATGTTTTGTCGAAGTCGCTTTCTGACAATCATCATCGTTTTGTTATGCCAAGATATGCACCAGCCACCCATCAAATACAAGTTGTCTTGCGCGATATGCTACTCATATCCGGTATTGATTTACATTTTGATTTCGGCATCACAGCCAGCAGGCAAGGATAGATTCATTAGTGAATCTATGGTTTTTGGGGTAGGCTCCAGCACATCGATAAGTCGCTTGTGAACTCGCATTTCAAACTGCTCACGACCTTTTTTGTAAACGTGAGGACTCTTAACTACCGTATACAATGTCTTTTTGGTTGGCAATGGAATTGGGCCAGCGACCGTTGCACCTGTACGTAGAGCGGTGTCGATGATTTGCTTTGAAGATTGATCGATAACCTTGTGATCATAGGCCTTAAGGCGAATACGAATGCGCTGTTTACCTGCGGGTGCATCAGTTTTCTTGGTAGTTGGTTTTTTGGCTTCGGCCATGGATGATTCTCCTTTGTGATGTAACATCTTTGTAGGTTTTTAGAGAAACACTGCAACGACTTTTAGTCACCACGATTAAATTATTTGCTTATAATATCATCACAGAGATAACTTTACAACACAAACCAATATAATGGACTCTGAAACTATCATATTGATACTTATCGATTAAATCGTGCAAATAATCACAACCCTACCGCGAGCTCCGTTACCCCCCGAACCAGATGAGGATATTGTATATCTATGTGTACCTCCACCACCTCCACCACCGCCGGGGACTCCACCGTTGCCACCGTTTCCTCCAGTTCCTGGGGAGTATGCTAACCCGCCGCCACCAGCACCTCCCGATCCAACCCCAAAGTTAGTCGGACAGTTTGCGCCATTGCTCCCATTGGCACCACTTGCTGGACCTAACGTTGCTATTGATCCGTGGCCTGCACCGCCGGATGAGGATGACCCGTTACTACCACCTCCACCACCGCCACCAGAAGGTCCATTGCCATAAGCGCCCAAACTACCATTTCCTGTGCCACCCCCTGATATACCTATTGTCGACGCTGCGCTGTACGAAGGCCCAGCGCCAGTTCCTCCTATGGCAATTATCGTTGAGCCGTTTGTAACCGTCACCGTAGAGTTTCCCCCATTTCCTCCTGCGCCTATTGACCAGTGCGTAGAAACAGGTCCACCAGCTCCGCCCGGACCGACAAAGACAGACTCGGTCGGTCCTAAATCGGAAAAATTGAGACTGACAGTTTTCATTTCACCTGCACCACCACCTGATCCAGCGTTACCTGCGCTATCATTCCGTTGTGCTCCACCACCGCCACCACCACCGCCACCAATGGCGATTATTGTAGCTGTAGTAAAGTTTCCTGACGGTTTAGTCCAAGTATGTAATCCTGTCGTATCAAACACTTGAATATCAATAGTCTGCTCTTCATCCAATCTTACTGGTACTCCGCCGACATTAGTCCAACGACTCATGAAGGATTCTCCCAAATATCACCAGAAATCCAGTTATTGGGCTGTACTGTACCGACCCACAGAATTGCTGCGTAGCCAGACGGACGTGCCATTGATGCATTAGTTCCATGATTTGCGTAGCCTAACGTATTGCTAGCAATCCCCGTTGTCCATACTGTATCAAAATCAGAACTCGAACTTTTAGATAATACCTGCCCTGTGGTACCACCACTTGGTACTCCTTGACCGCTGGGTCCCGTAGCTC
>JAGQNK010000052.1 GCA_020428105.1 Candidatus Saccharimonadota bacterium | reverse complement strand
TTTGGGGGAATACTGTTTGGGACGACGATTGAAGGTATCTCCGCTATATTCACACTCACCCACAATCAAGCCGGTGCCTTCGCGATGCTGGATGAGCCGTCCACACTACAGTCTATCTTCCCGATGCCTCACCCTCTATCCACTAGTATAGAAGCCAAACCACCCATTTAGCTGGCTCATTTCATCAGGCTCCATGCCATATTTGTAGATAACTGCCAACCCAATGTCATTAAGTTAAGGAAAAATTGTGAAACCATAGAAAACAGCAACGAATATTGCAAAGAGTCTCTCTGGTGACCAGCGGAACACATGTGCGACAACAAGCTGTCAATGGGCAATTTCTCATAGAAAACACGCTTAACTTAATGACATTGACTACCAACTGACCTGCTGATAATTTAGGTAAAGCAAATGTCTGGTTTCCATCTCGATCTATCCTCTTGTTCATTGCAGAAAAAAGGGAAACCGCAATTAACATGGAGGCAGAGCGAAGTGGTACATAGCACTAACCAATGCTAGAGCGTTACCAAAAGGGTGAACCAACTGGCCAATACGGATAAGAGCGTCAATTTTATCACGGTGAGCGTGTGTTAATGACCCTATTAGAATACTTTACTGGCGTCGAATGTCGTGACCGATTGTTGAGCGTGTACCCCTTTTGTACCCCTTTTGCGTCAGCAGTGGGTACCAATCCATGGCTCTTTCGTAGTTTACTTCAGATATAAGTTGATTGGCACTTAATCCTTGACGTTTCGCTATACTGACAAGGCTTACTGCACAAGGCCTGCGCTAGAAAACTACATTTGTAGGTTATGACTTATGTCTATTATTTTCTCATCGGATTATGCCCGTTAGCTCCCCGTGGCTTGGCAATACAGGAAATTAATGAAATCGGGATGAGGTGAGTGATGCCAAAGTGGAATACACAGATAGACATCCAATATCTAATTGCACGGATGACCTGCATAGATATCGTCCTGCGGCGTGCAGTTCACAGATGGCAGCGGGCTGACCAAAACCCTCTTGATGAGTTTCGAGGCCTATATGTTTCAGATGAAGATGCGATCAAATTGCTGGAGCGCCCCTTTGGTTCCAGTTGGGGACAGAACGTTCCCCTCTCCAAAAAAGAGGAGGCCGCCTTTGCGGCAAAACTGAGTGAAGCTACCAAACAGTTGGAAGTCATGGCTAAGCATGCTCAAACGGAGAAAACGACTTTACGGCTAGACTATTTACAATCGGCTTTTGAACTCGACGTATTCGAGATGAACGTCTTCATGCTTTGTTTGATGCCGTTCTTCGACCTGCGTTACGAACGCATATACGCTTACTTACAAGACGATGTATCACGTCGGCGACCAAGCATAGGTCTTGTGCTGGATTTACTCTGTGAACCTGGTGTTCCGCGTTTAAGCTACTATAATTATTTTGATGAGAGTACATTTCTGTTTAGTCGTCACCTGCTAGCGTTGGCTCCTGCTTCTACGTCGGATGATTCAACATTTCTCCGTCAGACACTGACCATCGATCCGAGCATCGTTTCTTGGCTGGTCGGAAGGTATCGTCCGCACGAAGCTCTAGGTGCTGATGGAGTACTCTCTCAACCAGTGGAAAATGATATAGATTCACTCTTAGCTGCAAACTTGAAACTTGAGCTAGACAGTGTGACTGCAGTAGATCCAGTTGTTGGATTTTGGGGTCCTGACCAAGTTGCAAAGAGTGCTGCGGCAAATTGTCTGGCTGTACGGATGCAAAAACCTCTTCTCACGGTTCATCTAGACAAGACATCGAAAACAGAACAGTCACCCATGCGCATTTTGCGGCTTGCATTGCGCGATGCAAAGATGACGGACGCCGTGTTATATCTGTCGGGTTGGGATGCC
>JAGQNK010000051.1 GCA_020428105.1 Candidatus Saccharimonadota bacterium | reverse complement strand
ATTCATAAACTTTTTCATTCCTCACAACAGACATTAAGGTCTGTCTATCATCTACATTCAAGTTCGCTACAGGCACAACACCAAGCACAGACTCGCCGTAAAGCGCGCCTAGGTCACCGGTTTGTTCTGCGGACGTCTTGCCCCAGATATTCAACAATTTACTAAAATCCAAACTCTTACCCTTTGAGTTCTTTTGGTCAGTGACGATGTCTGTATAGCGAACAAATTCAACCGTTGGCGTACTGATTGCTTCTGTACTAATGGTCGTATTAGACACACTCTCTTGCTTGATGGTGGTAAAGCCATGTGCTACCGCACTAGGCGAAAGCGACAACTCCACGCCTTGCTCCATCGACTGAGCACCATTTGACTGCTTGACCTGTCGCGTAGAGCTGGCTGTACGTAAGCTGTTTTCTACTGCCGACATCAATGTTCGATCTGGATTGCTACGGATATTGTGCCACCATGCCCAACCGCTAAGGCCAAACATGGCAATTGCCGCGACCAGCATTAACGGAATTAATCGACTCAGCCCATCACTTTTTACTGCTTTTTTCGAAGTTTTACTCATTCGTACATTGTAACAGGTTCACCTGCGTCAAGTACATGTTATAATACATCAGTTATTTGGGGATATAGCTCAGTTGATTAGAGCGCTTCGCTGGCAGCGAAGAGGTCCGGGGTTTGAGTCCCCGTATCTCCACCAGAAATAGACTTAACATAGCATCTCAATAGAATTCTTTTACCCTTATTCGCAGTAGATACGTCGTCGCACTAGCCGTCGAACCGATACTAATTAGTTCTAAGGTAATAGTCCCACGCGGGGAGCTCTAGACCGAAAAACTTATCTGGAGCAGTATCAAACAAATGCCGCACTTCGTCCACCGGCACCCATTTTGTATCCCTAGTCTCACTAAGCTGAGGTTCAGGCTCACCTTCTTCAACCTCGACCACAAACACAAAGCCAATCCATGGACGTGCGTCCTGCAGCTGTTGCGTACAACAAAATGGTCTGAATCCAACTATCTCATCGCTACCTTTTGGTGAATATGACTTGGTTTTGCTATCTCCTTTGATTGATTTGAGCGTCAATCCAACTTCTTCCTTTATCTCACGAGCTATTGTAGCGTAAACACTTTCATATGGCTGATCCAACACACCTGCTGGAAACTCAAGAGTACCGGAATACAATGGATCTGAATTGGGCTTCCATCGGGTTGATAGCAAAACCTCTTTAGATCCATTGTTGTCTCGTTCAATAATCGCTCCGGCATACGGTATAGCATGACTAAGCTGCCGGGCCTCTTTTGGCCTTGTGCCAACAAATCGCACCAGATTATGTACACCTTTTGCTGAATCTTTGTACGTCTCACCTAGTTCATCCAGCAAGTTTATATCAAACCAATGGGTTATTTTACGTACTGATTTTTCACTAAAATAACGCTTTGACGCCTTGCCCACCTGAAAGAAGCCTGGTTCAATCTCGTTGCCTTGCCCATATTCTGGGTCGTTTACCGAGTTCACCAAAAAGGCCAGTACACCACCGGGCTTTAATACACGATGTATCTCATTAAGCAAACGAATGGTGGTCTCCTTGTCAAAATAATGTAGTGAAAGATGGGCATAAACCACATCAAACTCCTTGTCCGGAAAGTCTAGTGCCTCTCGTAAATCTAATCTTCTCAGGTCGATGTTTATTTTTCTTTCGTGGGCTTTTTGTCGTGCCACATTCAATGCATCTTCTTCAATATCTGTGCATATTACATCAAACCCAAGACTGGCAAAATATAATCCATCTTGCGCCAAGCCAGCACCTAGCTCCAAGACTTTCCCGCCTTTGGCAAAATACGGTATCGCTTGCTCTGCAAACATAGAGGGCTTATCGATCCAATCCTGTTGTTTGTAACTGTTATGTAAATCTTGCCAAACGGTACTCATTCTAACTCTCCTCCAGTAATGAAATAATCTGGTATCCGTACTTTTCGATGTCTTCTTTGGACCAGAAGTCATAGTCTTTGGTTCTACCTACAAAACCAACCTTTCGCTTCAGTTTACGGCCACTTGGCTGCTTGGAGACACTATCAATCTCTACCAGAATTAACGTATCTCCCGGCTCACATTCCCAATCCGCTAAACGCAGTTCATATGTCTTCTCGCCGGACTGAATCTTATCAAAATACTCGGACAGTATATTTTTCACTATAGTTCTGCTCATTCGACAATTATACCAATAAAAAACAAAAGCCACCCTAGGTTATAGAATGGCTTTTGTTCGTGCGCGCCCACCCTGCGGCGGGTTAGACGCTCTTAACTGTTTGTTTTGATTGTTTATTTTCGCCGCATGAAACGCACGACTACTATCTTTATACAACTTATGGTTTATTTTTGTCAAGCACCACTTTTTACATTAATTCAACGTCTAGTAGTTTCCGAGACCCGTATTTGGTACCGCAACTGCCTGAACCGCCAGACCAACAGGATCATTTATCTTCCCAATGGCTGGATTTAAATCAAGATCACCGTTATCCGTTATGGTATATGTTACTTTTAATGCGTGCTGATTGTTATAGGTTGTTTCACTAATATTAGCATTAGGTATGGTAAAAAACGCCTTATTATTAGGGTTGTGCTTTCTCACGACAACCTGCGACGGTAATTTGTCGGTAACAAAAACTAGCGAAACCTCATTATCGGTTTGAGTAGTGTCAAAACTAAAGTCAACTAGCCCGTTTGGGTATTCGTAAAAAGGGTCTAGTATCGACAAGTCTGTTTCCTTTTGGGCGTTAATAGCCATGGCACTACTTTCTTTTGGCGTAGTTAAAACTATAGGTGCAGCAGAAACCGCATTTGCGATTGTTTGAGAAGGGTTAGGGCAATTGGAATCGTCATAAGAAAGTTCTACCGATTGTATGGTAGTTTGGATCGTAGCGGTGTTCGAGGTTATCCAGTGTTCTACAAATATACCCACCTGATTACCGACAGTGCTACTCGATAAATCCCAGGTTCCATCTAGTTGTCCGTTAGCGCCTAAGCTCGCAGGAAAGGACGTTGTTCCATCACCTGTACCTCTATCTATTGATGGGGTAGCAAAACCTGTAAGTGCCGGCACCCAAGAATTTGAATCCTCCCCTTTACCATCGTTAACACTATAGTGGCTAAACATTCTATTGGTGCCTACGTCATAGGCAAGGAGAAAAACCCCACTAATTGGGCTTTCGTTTTCGGCATGTGAATTAGTCTTTACCCGAAGCCCTGTTATCTGAGCGCCATCGCATAAATCTGGAATAGTTACTCGCCAAGTGTAGCCTTTAGGGGAATGTGCTGTAGCCTCACTATCTATTGGAGTAGTGGTGCTATTTAAGGGCGCGGTAATAGCGACGCCCACATCGGATACTTTTGTGCCTCCATCATAAATTGGGTCGTCAAGCGCCGGGGTTGTTGATAATTCGACAGTTTTAGTAGATGCACTAACCCGAGAAATCGGCACAATGAGCATCACTACAAAGATAATTAAGACAAAGAGATATTTTATTTTACTCATGCTTATTATTCTATCACCCCCGACAGTTTCCCGCAATCTTTTACCAAACGACCTAGCTTATTAGCTTTAGCAATCTCTGCTCATCAATAGTCGTCGTGCCGAGCTTTTTTGCTTTTGCTAGTTTGCTCGCACCGACGTTTTTACCCACAACCAAATAATCAGTGTCTTTACCAAGCGATGATTGAAATGTACCCCCGAGTGCCCTAATCTTCTCGGCAGCCAAATCTCGCCCCATAGACTCTAGCGTGCCAGTAATAACAAACTTTTTTCCCGATAGCTTACCTTCAACAACTTTCATGTCTGGTGGCCAGACACCAAGTCGACGAAACTTTGCTAAAAGCTCCTGATGTTCTTCATCGTCAAACCACAATAGAACCGATTCGGCAACAATATCACCGACGCCTTCGACAGCTCGCAGTTCGGCAAGCGTTGCCGTGCCCAGAGTATCGAGTCGTTTGAAATGCTTCGCCAAATCAATCGCTGTTTGTTGACCAACGTGGCGGATGCCCAATGCGTACACAAACCGCGGTAACTCTGGACTCTTCTTTGCTTGGATAGCGCCAATCAGTTTATCTGTGGAGGTTTCCGCGAACCGCTCAAGAGTCAGTATTTGCTTCTTGGTCAAAGCATAAATATCGGCCAGGTCCTGTACGAGACCAGCATCCACGAGCGCTTCGACGTTCTTCTCCCCCAGGGTATCGATATCCAATGCGCTCTTGCTAGCAAAATGTCGAAGAGCACGTTTGAGTAACAGTGGTCCAGTGGCGCCCTTGACACGATACACCGCCTCGCCGTCTGGTCGCACAAACTCCAGCTCCGGAAACTGACTCGCCAATTCCCTAACCATATCAAACCGCCGCGA
>JAGQNK010000058.1 GCA_020428105.1 Candidatus Saccharimonadota bacterium | reverse complement strand
GTGGAAGAGTGATTTTTTGGAAATCGAAAAATCTCCTTCCACATCGAAAGAATACACCGAGAAGTTCTCAGTTTGGGAAGTTCTCAAGTAGGCGACCCGATTAGTGGGACTTCTTTAAGCTGTTTAAATGATGGCTTGAGGGGACCCAACAAAGACTATAAGAAAGAAGTAGATAGGTTTAGAGATGCAACTACAACCTCAGACAAGTCGAGCATTAAATTTAGAGATTGGACGAGTTACAGACCCAGTAGTCGAACAACCCATTCAATCGCTAGATGTTGAGCCCGGGACCGCTCGAGAAGACTACGATGCTCGTGCCGTTTCTGGCCGTATTCTGAGAGGATCGTTCTCCTCTGCACCAAACATGGAACTCTATACTGCTGCTGGTATAAACCTCGGCGAAGCTTCGACAGGTCCTACTACTGATATCCGACTTACTTATCTTGCTGGCCTCAACGCTGGGACAGAGGCTGAAACTCCTCTTAATGGCATCAGGCCTGACATCTCCCTACAAGATCTTCGTACAGTCAATCATGCTCAAAATATTCAGAGCCTAGGACTGGACACCATAGCCGAAGCAGTGGACGCTCAAATTCAGTCCCTTGCTGAGCGACTGAACCGCACTGAAACGCCAGTTGTTGGACTAGCTGCTTAGATTAAAACCGACCTCTCCAGATCTCCCCTCTCCCTGATGTCATATTGCCCCATGGCAATATCCCTCTAACTGATCAGGTCCTCCCTGCGCTGCCTGTCCTCTGCGTTTAATTTCAACACGAAATCTCACCCAGCGGTTTTTCTGCATTTTCGGCTTATCATTCATTGCCGCGCTGCTAGTTCCCGCTCTAAATCCTGCTAATTGATCAGAAACCGCTTACTCCCTTAAAGGCGAATAACGTGCTAGCCTCCTTTGATGGCCACAGTCAGTGCAGAAAACAAGCCCAAGCTCCTCCAGTATCTGAAACGCCTCGCCCCATTCTCAATTGTCGACAAGGGAATTGGCCTAGCCATAGATGGAAAAGTGGTAGAGTGCAGCAAGGTGAACTCAACCATTACTGCCATGGTGCGAGCTGCCGAGGATGACGATTTTAGCGTAACCCTGCAGATAGTATCCGCTAGCCTTGTCGAAGCCTACTGCCGTTGCTCCACCAGAGAGGAGATGGAAGAACAGTGGTGTCCCCACTCCGTTGCAGTCCTTTGGAGAGCCTCAGACCTTGGTTTCTTTGAGCCTCATAGTGGATTTGCTTCTACCGAATCTGCATTTCGAATCAATACTAGTGGACCAGAAGAGATCGCCAGCGTGCTTGAGAGAGTGATACAAGCAGCTCCGCTTCCAGAAAGTGCCTCCGCACATACTTACCAGGACCCCTCCGTAGAAGTAGTTGTTTCTCCAAGTGGCGACCGGCTTGGTATTCAGGTGTTTTTCGATGGCGATATCCAGGAGCCTCACTTCTTCGAGAGCTTTGCCCCACGCTCATCGAGAACCCGCGACAATCTCCTTGTCCAACTCTTGGAAGACGCCGGCTCTTGGGACGAACAGTGGGAGATGTGGTTTCTGAACTCAACCCACCACACAGAGTCTATTCTCGGCCCAATTC
>JAGQNK010000007.1 GCA_020428105.1 Candidatus Saccharimonadota bacterium | reverse complement strand
ATGGAGACTGGTGTGTGATGATTATCCAAATTTTGTCGGTCAAGAGTGTGACGATGTTGATCCGCCTGTTATTTCAGATCCTCCGGTTAGCCCCCCACCCCCAGGTAACCCCCAGCTCCCTAGCCAACCACCGTATTCACCGCCGCCGTTACCACCAATACCTACCAATACCAAGTCTCCAACAATTCGCGAGAATCCTGATTTGCCCATTTCTCCAACGGAAATACTTTACCCAAATCAGTCCACCCCAGTGAGGGTAGAAAAAGCACCCGACACCCATAAGCCAATGCCCAAGATCCTTGCAATTACTCCATACGCTTTCATATCGTTATTGTTGCTCATTGCGCTCATGTATGCCTTGCGATCTTGGCAGGAATATCGCCGCTTACAGGATGTAAACGCATTGCTAGATAGGTACAAGAGTACCTCTGAAAATATCAAGGGATTCCTGCAAATCACCGCCCACTATCTGAACACGCCTGTTGCGATAATGCAAAATTCTTTAGAATTACTTCGCTCCAAAGGAGTATTAGCGAGCCAAGAGGTAGATGGGGTATACGAGGACATCAAAGCATTAGGTGGTTATGTTGCGACATTGCAACATGATACGCAAGTTGTACTTGGTTCTGAATATAGCACAAGAGACTCGAGCCATACGGTGGTGTCCGGAGCTAGTGGTAACTTATCCAGTATTAGTTTTGCTGGCATTATGAAAAGCAAGTCTCTGTGGGGTGTGTTGCTTGGTGTGGCCGCTACTGTGGCAGTAACAGATATACTAATAACTGCTGTTGGAGGTTATAAGATTGTGGAGCTCAGGCTGGCAAACCAAGTTGTATTCTATGTTCTGGGCGCATTGTTGCTGATTGGTTTTGCATGGTTCTATCGACGCTCAAGAGAATTCCACGGCCGGCAGGTATATGTCTTGAATAAAGAGAAGGCGTTGTACGACCAGAAGCACCAAATACTGGGTGTGGCAGCAGAGGAGATTAGCAGTTATGATCGGATGATTACAAATGGTAGCGCTTCATTTGAGAACAATACAGCCGCTAAGGGTTACTTCAATGGTCTTGCGATGTTGCACAAGCTAGCGTTAGATATTGGCGTCGCTCGTTCTATGTCAGTCATCCGAACAGGGTCGGGGTCATTGCAAAACGTTAGTATGGCAGCTACGAGTGTAATCCAATTATTGCAAGAATATATGTCTTCAAAACATCTGGTAATCCAAAAACATATCACGCCAACATTGGCCATAGATGCAGAGGCTGCCCATCTAAGGTACATCTTGCGGGCTCTGCTCGAGAATGCCGTTCATTTTAGTGATGAAAGTTCTCTTATTGATCTAAGCGCAAAAAGCGTTCGCAAGGGGCTAAAGATTACCGTTGCAGATCGGGGCAAAGGAATGACGAATGAACAAATTAACAAACTCTTCGAACCATTTTCTAGGGGCAGTAATGTTGAAACCTACAATCAAGACGGCTTAGGTCTGGGATTGTATAACGTGAAACTCATTGTAGAGCAGCTAGGTGGCTCGATAAATGTTACAAATATGCAACCACAAGGGCTGAAAGTAGAAGTGTTGTTGCCGAAATCTATGCATATTCCCGCTGATGTTGAGTCGACGATAATCACTCCCGCTAGTAGACTTGCATCAAATACGTACTAGACTAGCTGTAAATATGACAGAAAAATGTCTATATAATAATCCCTCGAAATAAGGGATTATTATAATGCAACAAAAAAGTGCTGGTATCTTATTTACGCTTGAGGGTGCCGATTTTTTTGGTCTCATCGGCTTTTGGTGTTTTGGTGCGGACCTTTGAAGCTTTTGCTTTTTGTGCTTCAGCACGGGCTTTAGCTGCTTCTTGGCGTGCTTTGAATTTGTCAACGCGGCCTTCGATGTCCAGAAGTTTTTCCTGACCTGTGTAGAAGGGATGAGATGCGCTAGAAATGTGGACTTTTACCAATGGGTACTCGACACCGTCAAGTTTGATAGTGTCGTCTGTAGCAACAGTCGATTTGGTCAGAAATGTCTGATTGTTGTTAAGATCCTGGAAAACTACGGGGCGGTAGTTGTTTGGATGGATATCTTTTTTCATAAAAATTCCTAAAAGCTCCTTAAGTTAATATAGCCGGTTAGCAGCGAGCTGACTGCAGTCGGCTGATTGCGATTTACCGCGAGATTATATCTGTTTTATCTGCATATTGCAAGGTATACTGGCATTATGACTAATAAAAATCCAAAAAAAGAGCAGATGAGCACAAAAGCAATGCTACTGGCCATCGGCAAAGTTTTGAGATTGTCGTTTTCTATCTCCCCATCTGCAATGGGCTTTAAGTTGGTCGGCAGTGTGCTGGATGCGACATTGCCACTGTTGACTGCGTATCTTGCCGCGCAGACCATTACTTACATAACCCTAGCTTTTGATGGCGTGCCGGGTGCGCAGAGACATGCCATATTGCTAGTTGCGCTGACTAGTGTAGTTGGGTTTGTTCTGGCACTGAAGTCGAGCATTGCTAATTATATTGATCAAGTAGTTCGTTTTCGGGTAGAGGCAAAAATATCTGATTTGCTGTATGAAAAGTTTGTTCGATTGGATTTTTGGCGGTACGACGATAAGCAGACGACAGACTTGTATGACAAGGCACGGGACTTTTCTAACTTTTTTGTATATGTATTCGACAGGGTCGCACGCATTTTTACATCCATTTTCGGTACAGTTGCAGCGATTGTGGCACTGAGCACGGTATCACCGTGGCTGTCATTGGCGTTATTTGTCGTGATTATTCCTGGAGTGGTGGTTCAGTACAAGATATCCAGGTTTCAGATAAAGCATTGGCGCGAGAATGTTACCGCCAGGCGAAAGCAAAGCTTTGTAGAGTACAACATGATGCAGCCGGACACAATATCTGAGCTTCGTTTGTATAATCTTGCCAAAACAATGTTGGATATGCGTGAAAAGTATCGCAACATAGACCAGGGTGCTCGGCTGAGCTTCGAGAGGAAGTATTTGAAGTGGCGCGCTTTAGGCGATGGTCTTGAGGCGATCGTACAGTTTGGTAGTTTGCTGTGGGTGGTGATGAAGATAGCTAACAAAGAACTGCCGATTGGACAATTTGTCTATGTTCAGCAATTGGTCAGCAATGCGCTTGCTAATGTCGCTACGTTGGTTTATGAGTATGGCGCAGCAGACGAAGACCTGGCAAAGCTAAAAGACTACAACGACTTTATGGCTTTGCCTGCTTTGGATAACGGGGAGCTGGAAGTCGGAGATTTGCAGACAATTGAGTTTCGAAACGTTGGCTTCAGGTATCCTAGCAGCAAGAAGCAAGTTTTGGATAACATCAATTTGACATTTTCGTCGGGAGATCACGTGGCAGTTGTGGGCGCTAATGGGGCAGGCAAGTCGACCTTGATTAAATTATTGCTTGGTTTCTATCGCCCTACTACAGGGCAAATCTTATTAAATGACAGACCTCTGCAGGATTACGATATTGCTTCATGGCATCGTAAGATTGGTGTCTTGATCCAGGATTTTACTACCTTTCAGTTTTTGACATTGGGTGAGAACGTTACTTTGGGCGATGTTTCTGTGCGCCCAACTCAGAAGCGTATCAGTGATGCTCTAGATACCGCCGAGGCGAGTGAAGTAGTAAAGAGTACACCCAGGGGGCTCGATACTCCAATGGCTCCGTGGCTAGAGGAGGATGGTGCAACACAACTTTCTGGTGGCCAGTGGCAGCGTGTCGCGCTGGCACGTAATTTTTATCGTCAGGCGCCATTTATGATTTTGGACGAACCTACATCAGCGATAGATGCATTGGCCGAGGCAAAGATTTTTGATCGGCTATTTGCCAAGACAAACGATAGAACGCTTTTAGCGATTAGTCATAGATTAACCACTATCGAGAATGCAGATAAGATTTATGTTTTAGATCATGGAAGAATAGTACAGTCGGGTACACACAAAGATCTGGCAACACAGAAAAAAGGTGCTTATGTAAATATGTTCCGCCGTCAACTGAAGGACGACACGTCTTTATAGTCACAGAATTGAGATGTATTTGATTGTTGTGGACAATAAGGCGCATATCTGTTAAGATTGATCAGTAATTATTAAACAGCTGGGAGAAAATCCTTCCTGTCGATATCTGGCTTCAGATACGATTTGGTCGCTTCCATGCAAAGAACGAAAGGATTAATATGGCAACAGTTGATGTTGATATTAAAAAACTTCTAGAAGCTGGTGCACACTTTGGGCACAAGACAAGCCGTTGGCACCCTAAGATGGCGCCCTACATTCATAGTAAGCGTGGCGGTAGTCATGTCATTGATTTGACACAGACAGTTTCGGCCCTAGAGGATGCGCTAGTGTTTGTCGAAAAGACCGCCGCAGAGGGTAAACAAATACTGTTTGTCGGCACAAAGCGACAGGCACAAGATATTATCAAGGATGTTGCTGCTGCAACTAACCAGCCATATGTCGTTGAAAGATGGTTGGGTGGTATGCTGACCAATCGCAATACAATGAGCGGACGCATCAAGTATCTGAAAGATCTTGAGGCCAAGATGGAGACAGGGCAATTGGCTGCGAAGTATAATAAACTTGAGGTACAGCGCTTCCAGGAAGAAATTGATGAAATGAATCACATATATGGCGGCATCAAGAATATGGCTGCTCGTCCTGGTGCAGTGTTTGTGACGGATATCACTCATGATGTTAACGCCGTACGAGAAGCTCGCAAACTTGGTATACCTATCGTGGCATTAGTAGATACAAATGCTGACCCAAGCCAGATAGATTACGCTATCCCATGCAATGATGACGCTATAAAGGCTATCAAGCTAGTCGTTGACTATATACAGACGGCTATCGAAGCTGGGAAAAATCAGGCCGCCAAAAAGGCTGATAAGCCTAGCGCAAAAGAGGAAAAGTAAACTTTAATAACATGTAGGGAAAAGAGCAGCCCGAGCGGTGATTGATTCGACCGCACGGTGCGATGAGAAAAACCGATAGGTTCGTCTCATTACCCAAAGGGAGAAATAATGGCAGACATTACAATCGAAGAAATCAAGAGACTACGTAGCTTGACAGGTGTTGGTATTACAGATGCAAAACAAGCTCTCGTAGAGGCTGACGGAGACTTTGACAAGGCACTAGAAGCGATGCGCAAAAAGGGCCTTACCAAGGCCGAAAAACGCGGTGAGCGTGAGGCTCGTGCTGGAGTTGTCAGTACCTACAACCACGACAACCGTATTGGTGTGTTGTTGGAAGTAAATTGTGAAACAGAATTTGTAGCTAAAACAGACGAGTTTGCTGAGCTGGTCAAAGATATCGCTATGCATATCGCTGCAAGTGCGCCAGAATTCGTATCTGTTGAGGAAGTGGACGAAGAAGCCAAGGTTGCTAAGAGAGCCGAATTTACTGAAAAAGCAAAAGCTGACGGTAAGCCAGAAAACATGATAGGCAACATTGTTGATGGAATGTTAAATAAGCATTTTGCTGAACGCTGTCTGCTAGAGCAGCCATTTGTAAAGAATCCAGACCAGTTGGTCGGTGCATACATTAAGGAATATATTGCAAAACTAGGTGAGAATATTGTTGTTCGGCGCTTTAGTCGAATGGCACTTGGCGAAGTCGAGTAAATTTTCTGCATAGTATTAGGCGAAGCTCCGCAGGTCGGGGCTTCGCTTTTTATATAATCTGCTCTACAATTAAAGATGATTTAAGGAGAAGCAATGAACCAGGATCAAGTTGTAAAACAAGCGCAGGTAAAGTTTGGTCAGGCTGTCGAGCATTTCAAGGATGATCTAAAAAAAGTACGGACAGGTCGTGCACATCCCAGCATGCTAGACGGTGTCATAGTCGAGGCTTACGGTACGCCGATGCCACTTATTCAGCTGGCAAGCATCAGCACGCCTGAGGCTCAACTATTACAGATTACACCTTTTGATCCAGCAAATTTGCAGTCAATATCCAATGCTATTCGTAATAATCCTTCGTTAGACATGAATCCGATGGACGATGGTCGAGTAGTTAGGGTGCCAATTCCCCCACTCAATGAAGAACGACGATTAGAGTATGTTAAGCTGGTCAATTCCAAAGTAGAGGACTGTATGGTTAGCTTGCGCAATGTGCGGCACGATGCGATCAAGGATATTGACCAAGCTAAAAAGGATAAGGAAATTGGTGAAGACGAAGCTCATCGTCTGAAAGTCGCTGTTGATGACGCAATGAGCTCAGCAAAGACAGATGTAGAAGCAGCACAAAAAGCCAAAGAAACAGAAATAATGACGGTTTAGGGCACTTGCGATAGTGAAGCAACCAATAATTGCGCCAAAGCACGTTGGCTTGATTTTGGACGGCAATCGTCGCTGGGCGCGACAAAGAGGCCTACCTACACTAGAAGGTCATAGTCGAGGTTATGACAATCTTAAGGTTATTACAAAGCACGCTATAAATAGCGGTATCAGTTATGTTTCGGCTTATATCTTTTCGACCGAGAACTGGCAGAGAGCGCCCAAAGAAGTAAAGTATCTAATGGAGTTGGCCCACAGAATTCTTACCAAAGATGTCATTGAGTTAGACCAAGAGAATATCCGGGTTGTATGGCTTGGTAGTAGAGACAGGCTTAGCAGGAAGTTGCTGGCTGCTATACGAAAAGCCGAAGAAAAAACCAAGGATAATACTCGTGGGACTTTGGCGCTATGTTTTAATTATGGTGGCCAGCAAGAAATTCTCGATGCAGTTAAAAAAATAGTGCACCACGACATAGGCTTGAAAAACATAACCACAGAAGTTCTAGAAAACGCTCTTTACGTGCCCGAGGTTCCATCGGTGGATTTGCTTATTCGCACGTCGGGCGAGAAGCGCGTGAGTGGATTTATGCTGTACCGCGCAGCATATGCAGAATTATATTTTTCTGATAAGTATTGGCCAGATTTTGGCGTATTAGATTTTGATAATGCGTTAGCGGAGTACGCTGAACGCGAGCGTCGGCTTGGTAAATAATGCTTGTTCTTGGGGGCTAAAAAAGATTATAATGGAGTACTAGATGTTATTACTTATCGCAGGGTTGGTTATGTTTATCGGACTTGTGGTTGTCCACGAGTTCGGACATTTTATTATGGCTCGACGCAATGGCGTAGAGGTAGAAGAATTTGGTATCGGCTTTCCGCCAGCGTTTTGGAGAAAGCGTGTCAAAAGCGATAAAGGTGACTTTGACTTCACCCTGAATGTATTACCGTTGGGTGGCTTTGTTAAGCTAAAAGGAGAGAACGACGCCGACACCGCCAAAGGCTCTTTTGGTGCTGCTAGCCTTTTGGCCAAGATAAAGATTATGGTCGCTGGTGTAGCTATGAATCTGATCACGGCTTTTGTGCTATTGACCATAGTGGCACTTCTCGGCATGCCCAAGCTTGTAGACAATCAATTCACGGTGCCGAGTGATACCCGAGTGATGAAGCAGCAGTTACTCGTGGCTTATGTGGAGCCCAATTCACCAGCGAGCAATGCAGGGATTCAGACGAAGGATCAGTTATTGAGCTTGAACGATCAACCTATTGATAATGCTGCAGAATTGCCGGATATGACAGAACAGCTAGCGGGTCAAAAAGTAAACTTAACCTATATACGAAATGGCCAAGAGCATAATGCTTTGGTTCAGTTACGTAGCCAGGAAGTAGTAGAGACAAGTAGGGAAAGCGATAGTCCAAAGGGATATCTAGGAATAGGTCCTAGCGAATATCTTGTGCAACGCTCGACCTGGTCGGCACCGATTGTAGCCATCGGGTTGATAAAACAATTTACACAGTTGACTCTACAAGGGCTTGGCTCTGCAATCGGTCATATATTTCAAGGGGAAGGAGGTAAAGCGACAGAACAGGTCGCTGGTCCAGTGGGTATATTCTTTGTCCTCAAAGACGGAAGCATGCTAGGGTATCAGTTTGTACTGTTGATTATTGCGGTAATATCTCTAACACTTGCGATTATGAATGTTCTGCCTATCCCAGCGTTAGACGGCGGAAGACTTTTTGTTACTCTATTATTCCGCGCTATGCGGAGGACTCTTAGTAAGAAAACGGAAGATATTATTCATGGCGTAGGATTTGCGGCTCTCATGATTCTATTTCTGTTAATTACGGTAGTGGATGTGCGTAGATTCTTTTAAGCCACACGAATTATGGATATAGATCAAACTGCGTCGACTTCTATGGATAATAATTCACATAAGAGTTACGGTCCGATAGCTGCGATTGTAGTGACGATTTGTGCATTTTTTGGTGCTCAGATAATTGTTGGTTTGCTCGTGGGCCTGCTGCCATCGTTTACTAGTTGGGATGTTGCAAGAGTCAATTTATTTATGAAACATTCTGTGGTTGCAAAGTTTGTCGTTATTCTGTTAGTTGAGTCGTTATCGCTGTGGATATTGTGGCTATTTATGCGATCTCGAAGGGTGAGCCGTCAGTCAATTGGGCTTGTGCGACCAGAAATTCGGGATATTAGTTTTGCGATTGTTGGCTACGTAGGTTATTTTTTATTATTTTTTGGAATATCTCTTGGTGTAAAGTCACTCATTCCGGGGTTAAATCTTGACCAGGAACAAGAGATCGGCTTTGCACGTGGGTCAACGGGGTTGGCGTTGTGGTTGATTTTTGTTAGTCTCGTAATCTTGCCACCTATTACAGAGGAGATAATGATTAGGGGGTTTTTGTACACTGGATTACGCAACAAACTACCAAAGATAATCGCTGCAATTATCGCCAGCTTAGTATTTGGTGCGGCACATCTACAAATAGGTAGTGGTAAACCCTTACTTTGGGTGGCGGCGCTAGATACATTCGTGTTGTCTATGGTATTGATATACATTCGTGATAAGACCGGAAGTCTATGGTCACCAATAATGATACATATGATGAAAAACGGATTAGCTTTTGTATTGCTATTTATGTATAAAGTTGTATAATCTTGTAAATATGAAATACGGAATTCGTTTGGTATTTATCGCTCCGACACCACCCGTTACAGGGTGTTGATTTCTATTTGTAAAAATATAACTGAAAAGACACCCCTTGCATGAACCAAGGGGCTTTTAATTGGAGAAACGAAATGACCAAAAGTATAAAAGTTGTAAAATTTGGCTCAGAACTGGTTGTTGACCAACAGGGGATAGCGCGTGAAGCTATTGAGCAGTATGCTACAGGGCTCGTAATTAATAGCCAAGCAGAAGAAGGCTTGGTGGTAGTCACATCTGGTGCTGTAGCTGCTGGCAAGCGTAGGTTAGAAGTGTCTGGCAAGTCTGCTGACGATGGCTGGGACAAGGTAACACTCGCTCAACTAGGTGCTACGTCAATAATGAATGCTTGGGAGATGGCATTTGACGATGTCGGCATCTACGCAGGTGGGCTGTTCGCTACTCACCACGAGATAGAGGATAGGAGCGAAGGGCCTTCTCTTATCAGGGCAATGAAACTAGCGCTTTCTCGGGGAGTAGTGAGTATAGTCAACGAAAATGATGCGTTGAGCGATATAGAGCTGATGAAACTAGCTTGTGGCGGAGATAATGACGGTCTGGCATCGCACATTGCAAAAGCTATCGGTGCAGACGTGCTGCAATTGTTTACCAAAAAAGGCGGCATCGTGGATGATAACGGGGAGCTGATAGAGGAAGTAAATTCTAACAACCACGATCAGATATACAGTATGCTACGGGAAAGAGAGCTATCAAAAGGCGCTGAGTATACCAGTGTAGGTCGTGGCGGTATATTGTCTAAGATTGAGGCTGGTTGGTCAGCGGCACAGGCGGGTATAGACGTGAGAATTGCTGCAACAAATCATGACATGACCGGCGAGATGGTCACAAATATTGTGGTAGGATAAGGGTATGAAATTATCTGAATTATTTACCAAAACCCGTAAAGACGCGCCTGCAGATGAGGTTTCCAAAAATGCCCAGCTACTCATAAAAGCAGGTTTCGTTCATAAAGAAATGGCCGGTGTGTACACTCTTTTGCCACTTGGCTATAAAGTTTTAGAGAATATCATAGCAATAGTAAAAGAAGAGATGGATGCTGTCGGTGGTGTGCAGATGAAAACATCGGCTCTGCAAAGTAGGGATGTGTGGGATAAAACGAACAGATGGGATGATGAGGTCGTGGATAACTGGTTCAAGACGAAGCTCAAAAATGGCACAGAGCTAGGTCTTTCGTTCACGAATGAGGAGGCTTACTCAAATATAGTAAAAAATTTCGTACGATCCTACAAAGATCTACCTATCTATCCATACGACTTCAAGACGATTTTCCGTAACGAGTTACGTAGCAAATCTGGAATAATGCGTGGACGCGAATTTTACTGGAAAGCACTCTATTCATTTTCTAAGGACAAAAAAGAACATGATATGTTCTACGAAAAAATGCAACAAGCCTACACTCGAGTATATGATCGAGTCGGAATCGGCGATAAGACGTATATGACTTTCGCTTCTGGCGGAACCTTTTCTAAATATTCACACGAATTTCAGGCTGTTTCTGACGCAGGTGAAGACACAATTTATGTCGATGAACAGAAGAATATCGCTATCAACAAGGAAGTTCTTAGTGATGAAGTCCTAATTGATATAGGCTTGGACCGTGCTTCGCTCATTGAGCAAAAGGCAATAGAGGTTGGAAATATATTCACTTTAGAGCACAAATTCTCCGAGCCTTTCGGCTTGACCTATACAAACGAGGGTGGTCAGGAAGTGCCGGTTTTTATGGGCTCGTATGGTATTGGCATTACGCGTTTGATGGGGACAGTCGCCGAAATGCTTTCCGACGAGCGGGGACTGGTCTGGCCAGAGAATATCGCACCAGCCCGAGTTTACCTTGCAAGGCTTGGAAATATACCTTCTGTGGTGTCAGGGGCCGATGAGTTATATAATCGCTTGACTACAGCTGGCATTGAGGTAATATATGATGACCGCGATGCTCGCCCAGGCGAAAAATTTGCGGATGCAGACCTTATGGGTATTCCATATCGTGTGGTGGTAAGCGATAGGACAGTGCAAGCCGGTAGGCATGAACTAAAGCAGCGTACAAAAGATGATGTCGAGACATTATCAATCGATAACATTATCGAAACCTTAACACAATAGCTTTGCTATAATCGTAATAAATACATTATTGAAATTTACAGAGAAAGGAGTCAGATACATGAAAAAACAGTTTTACTTGACCAAAGAAGGTATACAGGAGCTAGAGGCTGAACATAAAGAGCTGATAGAACAGCGGGGGCCGATTGCTGAGCGTATAAAGACAGCTAGGGAATTCGGTGATTTGAGTGAAAATGCCGAGTATAGCTCGGCGCGCCAAGAGCAGGAGCGGGTAGAGAGTCGTATTGCAGAGATTGAGAACATCTTGCAAAATGTCGAAGTTATACGCAAGCCAAAGGGTGATAACAAGGTGCAACTAGGGTCTGGTGTCAAGCTAAAGAGTGCAGACGGAAAGACCAAGGAATTCCAAGTCGTCGGTACCGTAGAGGCTGATCCAATGAATGGTAAGATTTCTGACGAATCACCAATAGGACAAGCTTTGCTCGGCAAGAAAGAAGGTGATGAAGTAGAGATTAAGACTCCCGCAGAGACTGCAATTTATATAGTAGCTGACATCAGTTAATTGACAATTCTTTTAAACAATATTATTATATCGAACATAATGTATATTTGTCTGACTTTATTATCTATAAAGACAAAGCTTTGGTCGTAAGCACCCAAAGCATTTATTGTTACAGCGAAGCTCCCGGGTAGTTTACGACGAAGTACCGGGAGTTTTGCATTTGAGAGCTAAGAAAGTTAAACGATGGAACAAGTTCAAATAACAAACAACAGCAAGCATGAAAGTCCAGCATGTTTGGATGCAATGCCGGTTTCGCTACGCCATGACTGGCAAGTAAGGAATGCCATGATGCGGGCTGTTCAGTGCAATGATGAGGCTGTGAGAGATATTACATTGGAGTTGACTACTTCTGTTGACGTAACGTTGCTCCGGGTTGCCGAGTTAAGCTATCCATTTTGCCCACCGCCCGTAGTAGCTACTGCTAACAATGAAGCTCTGGGAGAAAATAATAACGTACTTAGAGAGTTTGCATTTGATGCGTTCGAGGCTTTGGATAAATATTTTGGCGGTGAAAGTTGGGGTGAATGGCGCATATTGCCTTTTGTTATGGCTAAGGAAGATCAAGAAGTCACATATAATATCGGTTTATTTGTAGATTCGGTGTTAGAATAGGGGTTGATTATGGCAAATCTAAAAGAACTTAGAGACGAACGATTACGAAAACTTGAAGACCTCAAGAAACTGGGAGTCGATCCTTATCCAGCAAAATCGTCACGGTCAAATGCTGTCCAGGATATTTTAGAAAAGTTTGAAGATTTTGAAGGACAAATAGTTACTTTAGCCGGGCGACTAATAAGTACACGAAAATTTGGCAAGATAGCATTTTTCGTAATTCGTGATGACGGCGGACAAATTCAGCTATTTTTGAAACATGATGTTATGCATTCATTGGTTGCGCAGCAAAGTCAAATAGGTTTTGAACAAATTAATTTGCTGGACCCAGGTGATTTTATTGAAGCTACAGGTAGAGTAATAAGGACGCAGACCGGTGAAATATCTATTGAGGTAGCAAGTTTGCGACTCTTGACGAAGTCACTACGCCCGATGCCAACCAAGCAAGACGGCTTGACCAACAAGGAAGAGCGCATGCGACGACGTTACGTAGATATGAATGTCAATGAAGACGTACGGCAGCGGTTTGTTAGACGTAGTAAGTTTTGGCAGTCAACAAGGGACTTTTTGAACCAGCGTGGTTTCACTGAGGTAAATATACCTGTACTGGAGCACACAACAGGAGGTGCAGACGCCAATCCGTTCGTGACACATATGGATGCACTGGATCAAGATTTTTATCTCCGTATTAGCCATGAGTTACCACTCAAGCGTTTGTTGGTAGCAGGGTTTGAGAAGGTCTACGATATTGGTCCTCGATTCCGAAACGAAAACTATAGTGACGAGCACCTACCTGAGCATATTGCCATGGAATGGTATTGGGCATACGCAGACTGGACACAGGGGATGAAGCTGACACAGGATATGATCAGAGCAATTGCTGATGCTACTTGGGGCACAAGGCAGTTTACACTTGCTAATGGCATGGATATTGATTTAGGTACAGATCATATTGACTGGCCAAAGATTAGCTTCGTGGAAGTCATAAAGGAAAAGTACGGTATTGATGTGTTTGACTGCACTTTAGATCAGGTCAAGCAACAGCTTGCCATACACAAACTTGAAGTGGAAAAATCGGATAACAAGTCGCGCGGTATAGATAAGTTATGGAAGAAGATACGTGCCGAGATTCCCGGCCCAGCGTTCTTGGTTGATTTCCCGGCATTCTTGCAGCCACTGGCAAAATTAAACACTCAAGATAATCGAATCAGCGAGCAGTTCAATCTATTGCTCGGCGGCACGGAAGCCTGCAAGGCCTACTCCGAACTAAATGATCCAATACAACAGCTCAGTAATTTTGTAGAGCAACAGAATATGCGTGACGCTGGTGATGACGAAGCAATGATGATGGATATCGATTATGTCGAGGCGTTGGAGTACGGGATGCCGCCAGCTTGCGGTTATGGTAATAGTGAACGATTATTCTGGATGCTTGAAGGGGTCACAGCCCGTGAAGGTGTGCCATTCCCGCAACTTCGTTTTGATATCGACGATGTTACCAAAGGTATTTATCCATCAGTAAAATTTCATTAATATCGCTTACGAAATCCACACTTGATAGACGTAAATTAGCTTAAGCAGTTTTGTTTTATTGCATATCGTTGTATCATCGTTATCTATGAGTTCACGAGAAGGAGATGACTTCCTGTCTATTGTTAGTGGCGAATTTACACAAGACGAATTAGATAGGATCACGGAAGAAGCCAATACCAATCCGTATTATACGGAGCCCTTACAGCCCACAAGAGAGCAACTTCTGGAGGTGTTCCATGCCGTACTGGAAGAATACGCAACTCATGAATTTCCACACATGTGGGAGATTGTGCAAGCAAATTTCTCTAATTTACTAATCCCCCAACTTTCGATTAATGTTGGCGACAAAGTAATGATCGAAAATAGTCAGGTTTTTGTTGATGCGGAGGGTTTCGGCGTTATCGATGATAGCGTTAAAGTGTTTGGGGATTTTGCGGGCTTTTTGCCAGGGGAGTCATACTTTGTTGATTGGGCAGGAGACGATCCTGACATCTTACCTACTGGTGATAGTGGGTTATATGTTGCTTTGGATGGTGCAACTATTGAGTTTGCGGATGGCGAGAGGGAATATATGGGCAGTTCACAAATTTCTATGAGCAATGGCTTGCCTCAGGTAAACCAGGTATTTTATCTAAGTTAGTGTAGCTTTTGTCATATTTTGGGCGGAGTGTAGTATTATTACTTTACTGAATAGATGATAAACAGGAAAACCAATGGCCCTAGATACAACCAACTTGAAAGAAAGAAATGGAACAGTATTGTATTTTTTATGGTACAAGACCAGTTAAAACCTAGTCTTGCCGCTCCTTCCGTAGTATTTTAAGTAATTCTGTGTACATGTCATTATGCCTCATGTTATATCTAAACTCACACTCCTTCAAGTGTAAGTAGAAACGGTCATGCCTGAGCCCTCGTAATTTAGCTAGACGTACTTTTGCTACTCCCCAAAAGTTCTCGATGCCATTGATATGGTTTCTGGGATTAGCGTGGCTTACAAACTCATTCTTTCCATGGTTTACCCTGAAGTGTTGCTTGTAGCCCCAATCTACTAAGCCATCGTAGGCCTTCCAGCCATCACTGTAGACCGTAGAATCACCAGTTATCCTTTCTTGTATAATCTGTTTTAGCACATCTCTGGAGGCATTTTTGACAATTTGAGTATAGACTTTGTCACCACGCTTCAGTAAGCCAAAGACAATGATCTTTTTACCTGCACCTCGTCCACGCACACCACGGACTCTGCGTGGACCAAAATAGCTTTCGTCTATCTCTATTTCACCACTCAGAGGGCTTGTGGCGTCACAGTATCTTACAATGCAGCTACGTATGTAAGTGAGTACTTCGTTGATTGTCTTACGATTTAGCCCTGTAAGATTTGCTATCTGAGTAGCAGTTAAATCCTCGCAAAAGTAACGCACAATCTCACGATACTTCTTATCCGAAATTCGAGAACGTTTTTGATACCGGTTACTCATCTGTTATTTAGCATAACATTTTGGAGTTAACTGGTCTTGTACC
>JAGQNK010000050.1 GCA_020428105.1 Candidatus Saccharimonadota bacterium | reverse complement strand
GTTCTAAAAATCAATCTTGGCTCCCCATACAGGTCACGGAACATTTACAGGGGTGGCGGGACACAAAACGGGACAAATGAGACACGAAGCGCCATATTCTGAGAGTGTCTCGCTTTAGAGTGATTTTACGAACATAACCCGCACTTACACGGCTAGATTTGAGCCTTTTTGTTAACCTCAGACCCAACTACAAGTTTTATCTATTCAGCACACTGGCGGATAGAACTGCCTTCAAATTCAGGCACTTTACGATCTTCAGCCTGTGCTTTAGTAGTTGCAGGGCCATTCTTGCCGATGTCATTTATGAGCCACTGCATCTCGCTGATTTCACGTTTTTGAGCCTTGATGATCTCAGTTGCGAGTTCGCACACCCGCACGTCTTTCAATTCAGAATTCTCACTGGTCAAAATAGCGATTGAGTGATGCGGTATCATGGCGCTCATATACGAACGATCCTCTACCGTATTCTGGCTACGAACCAGAAAAGTACCGAGAACAAATAACAAAACACTGCCCGCAATGATGCCGATATTAATCTTGGAATTTTTATACATTCCAAGCATAAACCCAAGCATTACCATCGCCATAGTCGAGCCCATGAGCAAAGTCATAAAGAAACGTGTTTCACTCCATTCTACATGTGAGAGCTGGTAGGTATTAACGTACATAATGGCATACATAATTGCCATTGATGTTGCGATCATTGCCCCGAAGCGAAGGTACATTTTCCGCTCCATTTGTTCGCTATTGTGTTTATCGTTGCTCATTTCTGTATCTTTCGCCATAGTGAGTCCTTTCGATTAGATTGCTACTATATATTTTACCTCCGACTACAAACGTTATTAAGTCGTGGCGTGCTTAACTGGCAAAAGGTTCCGGACTTTTGCCTATATTGGCCAGGTAGTACTCGATTATTTTTTCTTCATCGTACGTTTCAAGCGTTAGGCTTCGCGTCCATGACGAAAGCACAATCGGTGCTTTATTGTCTGCACGAGGTGCAACCACCGCCTTAATTGGACTGAATTCTGGATTTGAGTATGGTTTACTGAATAGCGCTTTCAGCTTATCCTTCTGTTCTTCAGGCAGGTCGGGTCGGTAAGAAATATACACACCGCCGTGTTCCATATTGTGGATCACATTCCCATCGGGTACTTCCTGATCGTACACCTGCCATGGCAATGCTTCCGCATGATCGCCGGAAGTAGGCGGCTCATCGCCGCCATACTCCTTTGCCTGCACGTGCTGTCGCCCGTTATCGCTATGGGCAACACCCGGTCTAGGTTTTTCGGGTTCCTTATTGAGAATGATTACTGCAAAGAAACCAACAACAAGAACGCCGAGCAACCCGTAAAATAGCTTACCGCTCATTACTGCTACCTGTTGCGTAGCCCCAATCCTGTTGCCACTGTTTCATGAGGGCAATTTCGCGTGATTGCGCATCTACTATAGCGACAGTCAGATCCTTCAACTCCTGGCGCTGGGCGTTTGTCTTACCTGGTGCGGCCATGTTGATTGCGGACTGGTGGTGCAGAATCATCTGTTCAATGTACGTTCTATCAAAATCATCGCCGGTCTTGCCTTCCAGCATAGCAGTCATACCTGCCATATCATCCATCATGCCCATAGCAGAGTGATCCATCATATTCTCACCGCTACTTGACGGATAGCCCCAGTCTTTTTGCCACTTCAGCATATCGGCAATTTCTTTTTCCTGAGCCGTTACAATCTCCTGAGCCATGTCTTTCAGTTCCTGGTGCTTGGCATTTGTCAGGGCAAGCTTGGCCATATCGACTGCACCTTCGTGATGGGCAATCATATTGGCAATGAAGTTGCGGTCGTACATCTCACCGGTCATTTCCGCGTACTGCTTGTATTCTGCAGAATTCACGTCTGCCCCGATGGGTGCCGGGGTCTGAGAGTTAACGCTATTATTACTGTTTTGGCTGTTATCGCGGGACGAGACTAACCAAATACCGCTTGCTCCAATAGCCAGAACCAGTGCGATAATTACTCCTGTTATTGTCTTTTTGTTCATTATTAATACTCCTTAGATTAGTTGCTGATAGTTTAATCAGCGGTAATCAAGGGCGTAGAGTTAAAAACTGAATATAGAGTGGAATACCTGGTGGTGGCTCGTATTTTACAAGCGATCGGGCTACGTCTGAATGTTGTTTTTCCAGACTGGCTATTATTTTAGATGTGGTCAGTGAGAATGGTAACGAAGGCTCGTCATCATCCTCGTTTTTGTCCGGTAGCTCCAGATCATCTCCACGGTTTACTGTAGCGGTCGTGCAGACGCTGACACAGCTGACAGACTTGGTGCTCATGCTTCCGTGGTTCATGCCGCCCGACATGGACTGCTGTGACATAGCACCGGCGTGCAATCCGCCAAACGTAAAGGTATTGATTACCGCAATAGTGATGATAGATATAGCACTACTGATCCATCGTTTCATACGTATATTTTACCTTATAACCACATTCATGATGTTATAGTAAGCCCTCATATCTGGTTTAACTGTTTTCCAGCTGAAGTCGCCGAAGCAGCTGAGCATTTACGGCGACAATAATCGTTGATAGGGACATCAGTACTGCTCCGATAGCCGGAGAGAGCACAAAACCAAGGTCGGCCGTAACTCCGGCAGCCAGCGGTATTGCCAGGGCGTTATAGCCGGTGGCCCAGGCCAGATTCTGCTGCATTTTTCGGTATGATCGCCTAGATAGCGTCACGATCTTACTGACGCCGCGTGGATCGCTCGAGGCTAGCACAATACCGGCCGATTCAATCGCCACATCTGTTCCTGCCCCAATGGCGATACCTATATCGGCCTGGGTTAATGCGGGGGCGTCATTCACACCATCGCCAACCATAGCGACCCGGCTGCCGTCCTGCTGCAGTTTCTTAACGGTTTCGGCCTTATTTTCAGGCAGGACTTCGGCAAAGTATTCTTTAATACCGAGTTCTTTCGCGACCCACGCGGCGACACCTTTACTGTCTCCCGTCAGCATGGCAACCCGCTTGCCGCTGGCGTGCAGCTGCGATACGGCCGCTTTCGATTCTTCGCGGATCACATCAGCCAGCATAATTGCACCAAGGACGGATTCGTTTTCAATAACGTAGATAACGGTTTGTCCGTTTTTGGATGCCGTGTCGGTGCTTGTCTGCAGAGTTTTTGTCAGTTTGACTCCGCGTTCCTGGATCATACGCGGGCCGCCGACGTATAATGAACGACCTTCTACCTTAGCGGTTGCACCGCGGCCTTCCAGGGCTGAAAAGCCGTGTGCTTCTGAAAGACGAATCTTTCGTTTCTTCGCAGCAGCAACAATCGCTCTGGCAATCGGGTGTTCCGACTCCTGCTCCAGTGATGCGGCCAGCCGTATAAGTTCTTTTTCATCACCCGCAACGATGTTCACTACACCTTGTTCACCTTTAGTGAGCGTGCCTGTTTTATCAAAGAGCACGACATCGATGTCTCGAGCTGCTTCAAGCGCCAGGCGCTGTCGGATAAGCAAGCCGTTCTGAGCGGCTTTGGTAGTGGAGATAGCAGTTACCAATGGAATTGCCAGCCCAAGTGCATGCGGACAGGCGATAATCAGAACTGTCACGACTCGCTCAAGGATAAATCCGGCCGATGCACCGGCAATTGCCCAGCCTATCCAGGTCAAAAGTGCCGCGCCGAGTGCAATAAATGTCAGATAATAGGCGGCCTTATCTGCCAGTATTTGTGTATTTGACTTGCTACCCTGCGCCTCTTCAACCAGCTTCATAATACCGGCCAGTGCTGTATCCTCTCCTACCTTCGTTACTTTGATAGTGAGCGCTCCGCTGGTATTAAGTGTGCCGCCGATGACCTGTGAACTGACTGACTTTTTCACCGGCTTTGATTCACCGGTCAGCATCGACTCGTTGACTTCGGATTCACCTTTAATAACTTCACCGTCAACCGGTACCTGCGTGCCAGGACGGACCAGTACCTTGTCTCCGGCTTTCAGATCACTGATAACCACTTTCTTCGTGCCGTCTTTGGTTACCAGTTCGGCTTCATCCGGTAACAGTTTAGCCAGTTCATTGAGGGCGTTCTGGGCATTTGAAATTGAAGCCATCTCCAGCCAGTGGCCAAGCAGCATAATTGTCACCAGCGTGGCCAGTTCCCACCAGAAATCCATGCCGTCAACAATATTTAACGTGACCGCCGCACTGTACACAAACGCCACGCTGATCGCCATCGAGATTAGTGTCATCATGCCGGGCTGACGAGCCGCCAGTTCACCCCGGGCACTACGCAGGAACACAAGGCCGCCGTACAGGAAGATAATAGTACCGAAAACCGCCGGGATGTACATGCTGCCCGGGAACATCAGCTCAAAGCCAAGCCAGGTCTGAATTGTCATCGAAAACAGCAGTGTTGGAACTGTCAGTAATAAACTAAGCCAGAATTTCTGCTTGAACATATTCGGGCTGTGTCCGGCGTGTTTGTCATGTTCAGCGTGTGCCTGTTTCGGCTTCGTCTTTTCGAGCGCCATGTGGCACTTCGGGCACATGCCGGGTTTGTCACTGGTGACTTCCGGGTGCATCGGGCAGGCGTATTTTGCGTGTTCGTCAGCTACTTGTAGACCGGTGGAATGCTCGTGTTTATCATGCTCGTGGTGATGGTGTTTTGGATGATCCATTATTTCCCCCTCACGTTGTGTAGTTCATACAGCTGAGATAGTTCAGACATGGCTTTTTCGCGCTCGGTTTTGTCTTTGGAAGCCAGCATATGCTGAATATGCATCTCTATGTGATGTTCCAGAACCAGTTTATTAAGAGAAGCCAGCGACCGCTGGATAGCTAAGCTCTGCGTTAGGATATCCATACAGTACGCTTCATTCGCTATCTGTTTCTCAAGGCCTTCCATCTGGCCTTTTATTATCTTTATGCGGTGGAGTGAACGTGATTTCGTGTCTTTCTTCATACATCCAGCATATACCCCCAGGGGGTACTACGTCAAGCCAGTGAGCTTACGACTGAGTTTGGTGCACTCTCAAGGCTATAGCCCACGAATTTTACGGCCCCGGCTGTCTTTCTGGACTTTCGGGATATGCTTGCCGTCTCCGAACTTGAAATCATAGTTTCGAACAAATTTCGGCACAGAATCATCGTTGTAGCGCATGGGTATGAATACGCGCAGCAGCGGGTGCATTTCTCCGCTTAATACAGGCAGACTGGTCGGTTTAACCTGTCCGCTTTTGAGTGTAATCTCAGCCGGGACGCTGCCGAGTGTGAGTTTATCGAAATAGACCTGCACGGATTCGCGCATATCCAGCTCCGGTTTCGCTGCTGGCTCCTGCGTTTGCACAGGCTTTGCAGGCGTGACCGGAAACTTGCCGGATTTCATGCGCTGCTCGACCAGCTTGCGTAGTTCCTCTTCGCTTTCATGCGCTCTTAGACTTCCTGTCAAAAATCCAAGTCTGTAGCTCACGCCTGCACTCATCAATCGCCAGTTTGTGTCAATTAACGTCTTCTCGATTGCCTTGTGAAGTGTTTTCCTGCTCTGATACTCTTCGCGGTCATCTTTTGTGTCCAAGCAGCTGAATTCCAGTGATACTTCGCGTCCCACTTGTGGATCGCCGAGTTTGAAGTCGCTGTAGCCGTTTTTTGCGAAGATTGGCTCGAGCAGCTCCTTCAGCTGGGCTATCTTGAGCTTTTTAATCTGTTTTATAGCATCAAATACATCAACATGCTCGGCTTTATCTTCGGCCTTGGCATGCAGTTCGGCTCTTCGGACCAGGTGTTTCAGCTTCTGCTCGTATTTGAACATCATGTCTTTGTCGAAAACAAAGCGTTTTCGGTCAAGTTCCAGGTATCGATCAATGGATTCCGGCTCTAATTTGGTGTCGTTGATGTCCAGCGTCTCGGTCTTAACATGCTTACACTTTGTGCAGGTCTCCGTCCAGGTAATTACTTCGCCCTTTTTGGTGTGCTTTGAGACGGTTTCGCCGCCGCATTTGTCACACTCATGCTTTGTGCCTTCCCATTCGGTGCCGTCCTGCCACAAAGCCAGACGCTTACTGCAGTTGCCACACTCGAACATGATGAGGATATCGTCATCCTTGTGGCCTTCACGCCGCATATAATCTTTGCTAATAACCCTCATATCCTTGCCGCAGGATCGGCAATATGTCCCGCCTGAAATATGGGCGTTAGCAAGACGCTCATCTTTCTTTTCATCTTCAGCCATCCACTTGGTAATCGCTGCTTCACGATTTTCAGCACGTGCAGCTGCAGCTGATTCAACAAACCAGAAATAGTACATACTGTACTGTAGATACCAGCCGGGTAGTTTATCGGTCAACTCTTTCTTTGTGAGCTTCTTTTCCATCATCTGGAAAGTTTGATTGACAATCCGCTCGCCGGAGCGGCATTTTTCTACAGTCGCACTATCAAAACGTTCTTCGTAATGTTTTCTGTCTTTTAGGTTTTGATAAGACATAATTATTCTGTTTGTTTGGCAGCGTGAGCCAGGTAGAAATCTTCGTTATGGCCCTTAAATTCTTGCCGTGTAATTATCACTTCTCGTCTGGCTATGTGAGAGTAGAGTTTATTTGTTTCAAAATCTTGGGGCTCAAATTTTCTGTTGGTTGAAGCTAAGACCATGTAGACCTTATTCTTAAAATCAAACCATGATAGAAACTCAGCTTCTGAAACACTACTTTCAGAGTTTTCAGGGTTATTCTTCCATATATGATAATAATTTTTCAGGACTTTACTTGGTCATTACAAGATCGAGCAGAAACTTGACGTGCCTTTCGTGGAATATTCACGGTATGTACTTGCTAGCGGCACTGAAAACGAGAAAACTGCTTTGGCGAACGGCATACTAACTAAGCTGGAAATTCGTAAGGGTAAATTGGGCTTTATTCAGGTGTAGGTTTATTGACGTGCCTGAAGCTTCCAAATTTTAATTCGTACATATCCACATTATCAATGTTCCCGTTAGGGCTAAGACGAGGCTTTTTGCTCACAAAGTGGCACTTTACGGTCACTGCTGTCGTACCGTCGCCACTATCGTTGAAGCTAAAGAACAGCAAGCAGCCAATTGCACCGGGGGTAACGTGCTTATTGATGGTTTTTGTGGCCTTTTTCAGATCAAAAGACAACTTGGTCTGCATTGGATCCATCACATAGGGTAAAACGACTACGGCGCATACGCTTCCCTCAGATTGAAAATGCTTGCTGAAATCGGGAGTTTTCTTGTCGAGCAGTTCATTGAGATTGGCAAAATTTTCCTTATGAGGGTTTATCATCAGCGATTTTATTTCTACAGGCATTACAAATACATTCATTGAAGGGTCTTCAGTGCCGAGTGGAACGAATTCGTGCATAAAGCCGTCCCAACTCTCCTTGCCGTTAAACTTTTTCATTGTTTCATGTTGATTCGGGCGCTGCCAAGCAGGTACAAGTACAATATTTTCGCCACGATTCCTGTTCATTTGATTGGTTGAGCCGTTTATTGCTAGCAAAGCTATTAGCTCGTCGACACGCTGGTTGGATTCAAAGTCGTAAACATTTTCACCGTCACTGTTCTTCATCATCAGTTCGGGAACCTTTTTGGCTTGGACATGAAGAACTTTTTGAATTGCCAGTATGTCTGTGGGGTTCGGAAGCTCTTCGAGTGATCGTACCAGATAATCAATTAGCCGATTCTTCAGGAATGTAGCGTCATACGCTGTTTGTAATAACGCAGTACCGATTCCGGGCAAATTACCATTAACATTGACGACTACAATGTGTCTGCGAGGAGTCTGCTTTGATTTCTTACTTGATGCCATAATAATATTGTAAACTCACAGAACATTTGTAGTTAGGTCTGGAGAACGGGTCTGGGTTTCAGCCGCTTGTTCCTGCAGGACGAGAGGGACTGGGTTCGAACTGACTTATAGGGGTAAAATGAAAGAACCACCCTTTCTGGTGGTTCCAACATTTCGTACGTTTTTTACTGATATGCAGTTCTCTGGTGACCAAGGAGAGAAGTTATTCTAGGTCTAGAAACTAGATCTATATATTTCTCTGCTTGGTCTGGCTCCCCATACTGGTCACGAACTTTTTAACGGGGGTAAAGCGAGACAAATGAGACACGAAACAGCTGTGTCTCACACTAAAGCATTTGTGAAGGTATTTATCGTATAATTAGCTTATGGTATTAGAGTTTATGCAATATTTCGAGGCTGGTAAACACGCGATGGAGCTTGCGATCGTACAGGCTCTACCAGGCGTATTCACTACAGCCTTCGGGATGATAACCAGCGGAGATATAAATCAGTCAGTTGCTGGACTTCTCATGCTCTTAGGTATAACCTTAATGCTTTGGCGTGGCGTGTGGAAGATCGTTGCTAGAGTTTTTAGTCGTAGAATTATTGATATTATTTAAAGTAAATAAATGACTTCATTTAGAGAGGCATAATTATGGAAGCTTTTTGGGCAATCACACTGTCGGCAATACTTATAAGCCGTGCTTTGCGTCCAAAAAAGCCACCCCAAGATGAATTAAGCCGAAACACCGTAAAAGCAAGATGGGATAGAAAACGAATAAAAGCCGATAAGCTAAAACAACAAGCAGATGCAGCCCGCAAAGCCGAGCGCGAAAGACAGAAACGACAAGACGCCGAAGAGCTTATTACTGTCATCATGCCGACGATACAAAATGACGGTAAGTAATGTCGATATAAGCTAAGCATTTGGCCTAACAATGTATATATGGTGCCGTTAGTTCGTTACAGCTTTGAGCATAATCCCTGTTAGAAAGTCAAATAGAAGTTATAACTCCTATAGAAAACATTGTAGAATAGTTATCAATGACTTCAGATGCCGCTCTTGATAAAAAACCAAGCTTAACTTCTATACTAGAATCTTTCGAAAATGAATGGTCAAGTAATATAAGCAATGTTTCATTAGCAGCTGAATACCCTATTTCAGACGATGAAGCGAAAGAAGTACAAAGAGTATTTAGGATATATTGCGGAATATATGAAAATAGATCGGAAGATAGACGTAAGTTTTTAGTCAGATACCCGGCAGTCCATGTATTGTTGACGACCTATATTGCAACTGAAAAATATAAAAATGGTGGATTGTGGCCACAGTTAGCCAGCGCGTTAGAAATTGCTAACACACAATCACTACACAATGATTGGGGGGAATCATTTGCTGTAAACCTTAAAAAGCTCGGACTGCCCGTTTTCGATATTAAGGAAGATGATATCGGCTGGGCGCTATTAGGTAATATCATGATTCACTGCGGGATACCAACTGTATGTCTTGACGACTACTATGAATTAATCAGCAAACAACGCAATAAAAACCCTGGCATTACCGCATCCGAATTCGTTGCATATGGTCACCAAAAAGCAAATATCGGACAACTATATATAGATAAACCAATAGTCAGGCTTTTAAAATTTGGGGGTAATTTTACGGTTGACTTAACCGATCGCCTCTTTGAGCTAATGGATGTTGTTGCCGCTGGTAGCGATGGTTCTGACATACCTTTACCGAAACGTTTTTCCGTAAAAGCGCAAGAGATGTATTCTAGCGGAAAAATTGTCGCATCTCATGCACATAACAAATCAGTTCGCTCTATATCTAGGCCAACTTTAGTGCTTGATACCACCAGCAATATTCCGTCGATAAGACTACCGTCAATAGATACAACAGAAACAGAGTTGACGTGGGTAGTTGAAATAGATGAGAATCCACAAGAAATTACTACCGACGCTTTATGGCCCGGATCTACGGTTATAGAGTCAAAAAGTGTGCCAGTACCCCGCCCCGTTCGTCTCGTAACGGTGTCATTAAAATATCAAGACCACTCTACCACCAACTTACCCGTTGTAGACGAACATGACCCTTTTATTACGTTTGACGAAGATGGTGCACAACTACCAACTAATCAATTAGGCCCTAATCCTACCTGGATTTTAGTCCCCGGTGCGCCTACCGAGCTAATATTTGACGGAGAGCCAATATTCATAACCGAAACAGCTCTACCTGTAGGATGGGCAAAGTGGTCCCTGTCTTTAGTCGACTTGACCAATGTGCATTCTATTAAATATGGTGCATCCGGGAAAATGCATACGGTACACGACCTCAAGTCAGCACGCATTGTCACTAATGAACAAATAGAACACACAAAATCACTTACCGGCAGTGCCGTATTCTCAAGCTTGCCAGTAATCGAGATACCAGAGGAGTTCAAGGCTGCCAATTGGGAAATATCACTTATTAACGATACGGGCAAAGTCATCAACCGAATTACTCATGACGATGGTTACTCCCAGGTTGATCTTTGGGCTTCGGTGAGTAGACCTGTACTCGGCGAGTATACAATACGCGTGAGAGGGCCCTGGGGTAGAGGCGCGACAAAAACAGTCTTTATTGCCGAAGGCTTATCCGTAGATCTACAGCCTAAATGGCGCAATCTATCCGCAGACGGATTAGCCGAAGCGGCTATTAGTGTAAATGCTAATAGCGATATGGTCGTCGAAGCAGAAATGATTGAACTGCCCAAAGACAAAAAAGAAGCTAAAATTGAGCTCTCCACCAGTCATGGACAACGCTCCATTCTGCTAGTAAGGCCGCCCTACACATCATTGTCATACCAGTCTGCGCATACAGCGGTATATGAATCTATAAAGCGACAAATATTGAACACAGAAGATGTATTAGAAGATGCCGGTTCTTTAATCGTACACATCGATAGCCGGGACAATCTTGTCATGAAGCTGCTCCACAACGATTCACAAGTTCAAACTATAGAGCCAAGTGTCAGTGCGAAAGATACTTACAAATTCAACTTATCAAAAATAACAGATACTTTACGACAATATAAACAACTTTCTTTAATTATAGAAAACGACGGCAAAGATCTCTTGGCTGCTGTAATTCAACCTAAAAAACTATTTTCGGATGTATCAATAGAGGATAACAAACTAGTATTTGATGAGTGTATAGAAATTAGAGATTTAGTAGCAATAGTGTATCTACTAAGAGCTCCTTGGATTCAGCCTAAGGTAATTGAAATTGAAAACGGTATAGCAATACTTCCGGACGAATTGACTAACGCCGGTCCATTAAGAGTTACTGCTAAAATACAAGACCCCTGGGTGAGCGAACCGATTCCGGCTTGGCCGGATCCTAATACGTCATATACTTGTAAAAGCAACGGACACTATTCCTCTGAAGATGCTGAGGAAACTAGCCTTTCTTGTTTTCTTAGTTATTATGGCCAGAAAGAATTACCTGAAAAAATAGAGGATTTTACCCGTATCTGGGCAGTGTTGGCGCATCTTGAAAGTTTAGATTTAGTTGATTTTGAAGAAAATGTTGCTGATATTTTGAGAACGAAAATAATCAATCAAGCTCGGGACGCATTACTGGCAATAGATAAATCCACACTGCCAACAACCTTAATACCATCTGCACTGATTAATTCTGGTCTTGTTAGCACAAATTTAAACGAAGGACACGATGACCATCCTCCACTGTGGACTGTTCGAGGTACGCTTCCTGCTGCATTACTATCAGCAGCAGATCACTCTTGGTCTGAAGAAGAAATTGATGCTGCCGTTGAAATATTAGGAGATAATACTGAAGCCATATTAAATCTTAATGATCCAAACCCTATGGTAGGTAGGTTTGACGAAGGAACGGATAGATTCGTATCGAGCATTGAGCAGAGAGATCTGTTTATTTCCTTAATGGGCCTCATACCTAAAGGACTGCTTGATGAAGACACAAGAACTATTGCTGCTATGGACCTTCTTGAGCGCAAAGACGATGTAAGAATCAGAAGATTAGTCAGCCAATCCGTAGATATGGTTCAATCTATTCACAAAATCTTATCAGATAATGTTTCCCCAGAAATTAAAAATGCATTCATTAGTCGTATGCATCCAATTAGCAATACTGGATGGCGATCCATACCTACTATATCTATTGGAATGGCTATACTGTCCCGTTATGCATCCAGAGGACATCAATTCGCCATTGATACGATGAAGGCATACGAAGCTAACTGGGTTTCATTAGCAATAGTTGCGCCAAAATTTGTCACTATCGATATAGTGTTAGCAGAGTTACTGGTGGCAGGAGCTCTCAAAAAGGAGAAGATTAATGAATAATATCGATGCTATTGGCGTTTCAAGCGATATTAAGGCGACCTATCGGCGTTACCTTCAGTCGTTATTGAGCGTGAGGGACCCTAAGCTCAATGCTGCACTAAAAAGTGCAATTAATGATAGCGATATGCTTGATAAAGGTCCTTTCCTGGAAGCCACCCCTCCATATGCTGCGGGCTCAACAATACAAAGTTTGATTGAAGATGGCGTGCTAGCTTCAAGCTTCAAAGATCTAGCTAGTAACGCATTACCTATAGACCGCCCCCTCTACACGCACCAAGAGCAAGCTATCCGTAAAATATCCAATGGTAGAAATATAGTGGTCGCAACGGGTACCGGTTCCGGAAAGACTGAGTCCTTCATGATTCCGATACTAGATAGCATAATACGCGAAAAAGAACTCGGTACTCTTGGGCCAGGTGTAAGAGCTTTATTGCTATATCCTATGAACGCACTGGCCAACGATCAGTTGAAAAGACTTCGGCAGTTACTAGCAGAATATCCCGAAATAACATTTGGAAGATATACAGGAGATACTCCGGAAAGTCCTGCAAAAGCGCGCGAAATTTTTTCAGAGTTGAATATAGGAGAGCCGCAACTTTCTAATGAATTATTAAGTCGTGAAGAAATGCGCTCTTCCCCGCCTCACATCTTATTGACGAACTATGCCATGCTTGAGTACCTTCTTCTTAGGCCTCAAGACTTGGGATTATTCACAGAAAATGATAATACTTGGCGATTTATTGTAGTCGATGAGGCGCATGTCTATGATGGTTCGCAGGGTGCAGAAGTTGCAATGCTGCTTCGTCGAGCAAGAGATCGCGTGGCACCAGGAAAAAACATACAATGCATTGCCACTTCAGCAACAGTTGGCGGCAGATCAGATCCTGGCTCGGTTACTAAATTTGCTTCCCATTTGTTTGGTCAACCATTTGAATGGATAGAGGGAGATAGTGCGCGGCAAGATTTAATTACAGCGAGAAAAGTAAGTATGCCTACTGCATCTCAGTGGGGGCCTTTGTCGGCATTAGACTACATAAAATTAGTATCGGCAGCTGATATTGAATCAGCAATATTGTCAGCAGCAAGATCAAGCGGCTATGATGCAAAAGATGCCTACACTGCACTTCTGCATGAAGGATCACTTTTGCGCCTCAGGGACTTACTTATTACTAAGCCATTGCCGGTTAATAAAGTTGCTCATGAAGTGTTCAAGAATCAACAGGATGCCACCCGTGGCTTAGCAGCATTAGTGTCTCTCGGTAGTGCATTTCATTCCCCGGAAGGCACCAGCGCTATATCCGCACGTTACCATCTATTTTTAAGAGCAACTGAAGGCGCATTCGCGTGTTTTTCAGAATCAGGACCTCATGTACAACTCGCCCGGCATGATAAATGTCCAGACTGTAATTCATCAATGTTTGAACTTGGTACATGTTCACGATGTAGCGCAGTACATATTATTGGTTCTATAGAAAAAGATGGTCGCATGATTCGTTTTCAGCCTCGTAAGGCACAGTCAATTAGCAACTGGTTAGTTTTTACTGATGAAGAGTTTCCAGTAGACGAAGATGAGGAGGCTGTTGTTGATGAAGAATTTAACTTTAATACAGATGAAGCAAAATTATGCATTCAGTGCGGATCACTAACAGATAAGAGTGATACTGCTTGCACTGATTGTGGTTATACAAAATTAAAGAAGGTTAGAAAACTTAAGCAACGCGGTGAAGAGATCGCGGGGTGTGTTGTTTGTGGCACGAGGGGTCCTTCAACAGTAAGAGTGTTTGAGACTGGTTCTGATGCGAGCGGTGCTGTTATAGCTACCTCGTTGTATCAAAACTTACCGACAAGTCCTAATACAGATGAACACGATCTTCCTGGGGAGGGTCGAAAACTTCTAGCGTTTAGTGATAGCCGTCAGGCTGCTGCATATTTTGCGCCGTATTTAGAGAGTTCTTACAGTAAACTTCAGCGCCGGAGACTTCTTGCAATAGGAATGGCTAATTCAGATTCATCTTCGAATCCATTGATGATTGAAGATTTGGTTTATACGGTTCGTAAGATTGCTGAAAAATACAATGTGTTTCACAGACGTATGACCACGCAACAGCAAGCTCGTGAAGTTGCGCCGTGGGCTATGGCTGAAATTGTATCTACAGATGATCGTCACTCACTTGAGGGATTAGGGTTGATGTCGGTATTAATGGATCGTAATCCAAAATGGCTAACCCCACGACCATTACTTGAACTTGGCTTGAATGAAGACGAATGTTGGTCCTTGCTGCAGGAGCTTATCCGGACACTACGACAACAGGGTGCCGTTACTATGCCTGAAGACGTTGACGCTAACCATGAAATATTTCAACCACGCTTAGGTCCAATTTTCGCTCGCGCTGAAGGTCCGGAAGCAAAAAAGAAAGTTTTATCCTGGCTTCCCGGCAAAGGTACTAATCGAAGAATTAGTTATATGGCCCGTATTTTGAAAGCGCTTGGCCGCGATGATGATCCCGAAGCACTTTTAAGAGGGATATGGAATTATTTAATATCAGTTGATTCTGGAATTGATTGGTTAAAGCCTGTGACCCAGAAATCACTAGGAGTTGTGTATCAAGTTGATCATGAGTTAATGAGGTTAAGCTGGGTTACAGCTGAAACCACTGTATATCAGTGTTCAGTGTGCAAGCGAGTCACACCAAATTCCGTTAGAAATGTTTGTCCGGCAATTAACTGCGAAGGCTCATTAGAACAACTAAGGTTGCCTGAGCCAGAAAAGGACATTGATCACTATAGATCTCTTTACAGATCTATGAACCCTATTCCTCTAAAAACACAAGAACACACCGCTCAATGGACGAATGTAGAGGCGGCGAGTATTCAGCATCAGTTCGTTAAAGGTAAAGTTAATATATTATCGTGTTCAACTACATTTGAATTAGGTGTTGATGTTGGAGAGTTGCAAGCGGTATTTTTACGTAACATGCCACCAACCACCTCTAACTACGTTCAACGAGCCGGTCGCGCCGGTCGTCGGTCGGGATCTGCCGCGCTCGTGGTTACATATGCAAACAGGCGTTCACACGATCTTTCGCAGTTTGCCACTCCAGAAATAATGATGTCAGGAGATACCCGTTCACCCTATATTCCACTAGAAAATACAAGAATATCTCGTCGACATACGCACTCTGTCGTATTAGCAGCTTTCTTTAGGTGGTATCTAGATAATTTTTCGAATATTTCAAGAACTGCTGGAGATTTCTTTTTACCGGATAAAACTAATAATGAGGCACCGGTCAATAAAGTTAAAGACTATTTAGATCCTGTGCCTAATGAAATTCGCCAGGCCTTACTTCGGATACTACCATCATCAGTGGCAAATGATATAGGTGTCTTTAAGGATGCTTGGGTCCCTGACTTATTACGTTTATTAGAAGAGGTGCGCCAAGAGTTAGCTAGTGACGTCAGTGCCTTAGAGGATCTTCAGGTACAGGCGGCGAATGATAAAAAGTATAAATTAGCGGATCGTTATGCAAAAGTAAGTGCGACTCTAGAAAAGAGAGACTTGCTCGGATTTCTTGGAACACGCAACATACTGCCAAAGTATGGTTTCCCGGTGGACACAGTGGAACTCAAAACAGCCTATTCTGGCAACCAGATGGGTGGAAAAATTGATCTAACACGGGATTTATCTCAAGCAATTTATGAATATGCACCTGACTCTACGCTAGTTGCCGGTGGTATGCTCTGGACAGCCAGGGGTATCTATAGAATGACGGGGAGAGATTTGGAGCAATTCGAATATCACGTATGCAGCAACTGCGAAGGTTATTGGCAGGCTCTAACTGATCTTGATTCAGAGTGTCCGCACTGTCACGAAGTAACTACAAAAGCAAAGCGACGCATCACTATACCGGTTTATGGTTTTGTAGCTGAAAAAAGTCCCGAAAAACCTGGCCCACGTCCTCCGCGGCGTTCATGGCATGGATCTTCGTATATCCTTAAAGTTCCCGATGAAGTAAAAACCCGAGAACTGGCATTAGCAGAAGGAACGTGCGTTATAAATGTTGGATCACGTGGACGCCTCGTCGCAGTAGCTGATGGCCCAAGCGGAGGTGGTTTTTGGATATGTACTTGGTGCGGTTCGGGGGCAGCAAAAGCGCACAGTCCGCACCGACCACCGGCTCATGACCATTTACTAACCGGCAAGCCATGTAATGGGTCTTCAGAGTCTCTTGATTTAGCACACAATTATGAAACCGACCTATGTCTGCTGGATATTCGTATGCCAATCAAAAATGGCGACGGAAAAGAGTTAAAATCAGCACTCTACGCCATACTAGAAGCCGCATGCGATGAGTTAGAAATTGCCCGTAATGACATTGGGGGCTCGTTGCATCCATCTGGTCCGAAGTCTTGGTCAATCGTACTATTTGACAAAGTCCCAGGAGGCGCAGGACACGTTTTGCTGGTAGAGGAAAATATGGAGCGTGTACTAAAGGCTGCCTTAAAGAGAGTATCGTCATGTGAATGTGGTGAAGAAACTTCTTGTTATGGATGTCTTCGTAGCTATGAAAATCAGCGCGACCATGATGAGATATCAAGGGGTTCTGCATTACGCCTATTGCACTCGATGCTAACTTGATAGTTTCGTTCTGCTTCCTGAAATGAACAGTTGAAAAATTATGACTATATAATTTTATCGATATCTACTTTGCTAAAGAAGCGTTCAATGTCGTCATCATCAAGTCCTCTTGGACCACTGTTTTTGAACATAGCCGAATTTAATTCTTTTCAGGCTTTTTTTGACGATTAACCGAACAAATCCCGCACTTGATGGTCTATTTCAGGCGTATTTTGCGCCCCCGGCTGTCTTTTTGGACTTTCGGGATTTTTGTGTCGTCGCCAAACTTAAAATCATAGTTTCTGATGAATTTTGGCACCGAGTCGTCATTATCGCGCATCGGAATGAAGACCCGGAGCAATGGATTCATTTCTCCGCTCAATACCGGTAGACTTGTTGGTTTAACCTTACCGCTTTTGAGTGTAATTTCCGCTGGTACGCTGCCGAGCGTAAGTTTATCGAAATAAACCTGCACGGATTCGCGCATATCGAGTCCAGGCTTCCGGGCTGGCTCTTGCGGCTCCTTTGGCTCGGCTGGTTGGATCGGGAATTTGCCGGACTTCATTCTTTGCTCGACCAGTTTCCGTAATTCTTCTTCGCTTTCGTAAGCTCTTAGACTTGCCGTCAAATATCCGAGCCGATAACTCACTCCGGCGCTCATAAGCCGCCAGTTCGTATCGATCAGCGCCTTTTCGATTGCTTTGTGGAGTGTTTTCTTGCTTTGGTACTCTTCACGATCGTCCTTGGTGTCGAGGCAACTGAAATCGAGTGACACCTCGCGACCTATCTGCGGATCGCCGAGCTTAAAGTCACTATAGCCGTTTTTCGTGAAGACAGATTCAAACAGCTCCTTTAGCTGGGCAATTTTAAGCTTCTTTATCTGCTTTATAGCATCGAACACATCCACATGCTCGACTTTGTCTGCGGCAGTGGCGTGAAGTTTTGCCATCCTAGCCAGATGTTTCAGCTTCTGGTCGTATTTGAACATCATTCCGCTGTCGAACACAAAGCGCCTGCGGTCTAGCTCAAGGTATGGGTCAACCGGTTCCGGCTCCTTTTTACTGTCTGACAAATCTAGGGTATCGGTTTTTACGTGTCCGCACTTCTCGCAAGTTTCCGTCCAGGTGATGATATTGTTCTTTTTGGTGTATTTTGAGGTGGTTTTACCACCACATTTTTCGCATTCATGCTTGGCACCTTCCCATTCTGTCCCGTCCTGCCATAAAGCCTGGCGCTTATTGCAGTTATGGCACTCAAACATGATTAGGATATCATCATCCTTACGACCTTCGCGGCGCATGTAGTCCTTGCTGATAATGCGCATGTCTTTACCGCAGGTGCGGCAGTATGTACCGCCCGAAATGTGAGCCGCTGCAAGTTTCTGGTCTTTCGTTTCGTCTTCCTGCATCCATTTGGCAATAGTTGCGTCGCGACCTTCCGCCCGGGCGGCAGCAGCCGATTCGACAAACCAGAAGTAGTACAGACTGTATTGGAGGTACCAACCGGGCAATTTGTCGGTCAGCTCCTTTTTTGGCAGCTTCTTTTCCATTTCTGTGAATGTTTTATTAACGATTCGTTCGCCTGAACGGCACTTTTCTACGGTTGCATCATCGTAGCGTTCTTCGTAGTATTTGCGTTCTTTAAGATGAAGATGCACTAATAAAGATTATCCTCTGATTCACTGAGAATTGTTTCGTAAGGAATCATTGTGCCGGGCGCAGATGATTTCCAGGGGTTTTGGTTATGGGTAAATTCGACGATGTCGTCAGTAGAACGCCCCTGCCATTTTGAGCATACCTTTTGAATCAGATCCAATTCCTCAGAACTTAATGAAGAGCTTTGAACTGACTCGACCGCGCTAATCATCAATGCCTGGCCTTTTGGCTCGATAGCTATAGCCTGTTTTTCATATAGTTCGTCAACTGCCCGGAAGTAATCATCTGCCACAGGTCCTTTTGGAATATTGCGGTACATTGCATTTGTTATTGATTCACCATTATGAAAGTACCAGGTGAAATCGCTGAAATAAACAAGTTTAGCTAGTTTAGTTTTGGTTATTTTGCCGTCTGGATCTGCACCAAAGCGAATACAAGCCGAGATAAGGTCTTTGAATTTCTTGTAATCAATAAAAGAAGTTCTGGCATCAATGCCAGTAGTGATATCGGAGATGTCAACACCCAGCAGTGTCGCCAATTTGTATAGCTGGCCTATGGTTGGCTCGCGCTTGCCTTGTTCTAAGAGAGCATAGAAGGGTCGGCTGACGCCGATTTTATCGGCAGCAACCTCTTGGCTAATCCCTTGCTTCTCCCTTAGATGCTTGATCTTGTTACTCGCAACAATATTTGCACCTGATTTCATACCTATATGATATCACAGACAGGGGCAGTTGCAAACGAAAATTACAACGCAATCTGCTTTACAACTGAACAATGGTCCGCTATATTTGGTGGTAGCAGAGGTAACATAAACACCAAAGCTAAAGCCGCCACCCCGCTCTTGGACAGAAAAGAGTGACGGCAATGAGGAAGACGAGAGCCTTCCTCACTATATTAACACTAAATAAGTGAGGGTAGATATATGGCAAATTACCATATCACACCAAAGGGAGGTAAATGGCAAGCCAAGCAGCCAGGTGCATCCCGAGCTTCCGGGGTATTCGATACTCAACGGCAAGCCGAACAGCAAGCTAAGGCTTGGTCGCGTCAGAATGGCGGCGGTGAGGTAGTTACTCACAGCCGTGATGGTCGAATACGCAGTAAAGATACAATGCCTCCGGCAAAAGATCCAATGCCGCCGCGCGACACCGAGCATTAGGAGGCAGTATGGGTTTGAATGTACACATCGGTGACAGGCACTATCAATTTGATGGTCCGCACACTAATACCGGCTCACTGCTAAAACAGTCTGGGGTATATGTCATCTCAACAATCGTTAATGGCTATCATAAGGTGTTGGATGTGGGAGAGTCACACGATATTCGCCACAGGATAGAAAATCACGACCGCAAGCAAGCATGGCAACGGCATATTAGTGACACGCTTTATGTGTCTGCACTTTACTGTAATGCGGTTGATCGCATGCTAGTTGAGTCGGCTATCCGCCAGTTCCATAATCCGCCTTGCGGAATTCGCTAGAGGTGCGAGGTCTAGTGATGGCAAAGCGTGAAGCAAACGAAACTGTACAGGGCCTTACCGCCCTGTACAGCGGAGTATTACAGAATCTTTCAATGGCACAGTCCGCTGATAATGCAATTGAAGCCAAAGCAGTTGGAGTGACTGCCCTTTCTCTAACAGCTACTGTGCTGGTAATTCAATTGTCAGATGAGTGGCATGGCTTAATGATAGTTGCTCTGTTAGTATTATTGTCCTCGCTGGTTTCTGCTTTCATCAGCTTAAGAATCAATGATTACAGGAGTGCTGCCGTGAAGGTGGCCGATCATCCGGAATACCTCGAAAAGGGCGACCGGGAGCTGCTCCTACAGTTAATCTCTGACGCTGAATCCAGCTATGACAATACCGATAAAATCGTTCGATGTAAGGCCAAGTTCTTTACTTGGTCTTATATTTTGTTGCTGATTGGAGCATTGCTCGGGTTAGCTTCAATTAAGTTCATGATTGTGCAAATATAGGAGTTAAAAATGTCGGATAACAAATCTCAGCCAAAGCCGTCTCTGCCAAAACCAAATATTACCAGAGTCGTAAAGGGTTCTGAGCAGCCTACCGCAAGACAGCCCTTGCCAAAACCAAATCGAACCAGACCGTTTAGAAAAGGTGTTCGATAAGATACCTAAGTCTGTCCGGGTCTTTTGCCAGATCAATACCGATCCAACTGTCTATAGCATCATTTGCTTCCAGCGCGGCTCTCTCATCCGGGTATAGATCATCGTCGAACCATAGGAACGGCTGCGAAAAATCTATTGCATCTGTTTTGGCTTCACCCCATTCAGTCGGCTGTATTTGCATAATTCTATCTGCTAGTTCCGGGCTGAGATACGGCGATAGAACTTCAGCGGCACGATTTTCGCCCCGCCAGCAATGTGTAGTAAGCCAGTAAGTGCTGCTTGGATATTTATCAAGGACAGTGTTAAGGAATTCTTCGGCATGTGGTGAGAGCGCATTCTCGTTGGCTAGCAACACACCGTCAATATCCAGATAAATGTTCATTAATTCTCCAGGGTGAGCTTCAGATTATCTGATTGACCAAGTATATCTACAAATCTACGTTTCTTTTCTTCTTCCCAATCCATTATCCGAACGTATTTACCATTGTGTTTTATCGGACGATTAAACTTGCAGCCTTCACATTCGTATTCCTCGACTGTGTCTGGAGTTTCTCCGAATAGAGTCAGTTCGCCAGGTATAACTTT
>JAGQNK010000049.1 GCA_020428105.1 Candidatus Saccharimonadota bacterium | reverse complement strand
AAGAAGAAATAATTAAGAAGGAGAAAGTTATGGCAAATGTAAACAATGGATATAATAAGCGAGTAGTGAGCGTCAAGCCAACAAGCATTGCGATGCTTGAAGCAATTTTTGCAGGAGTTATTGGTTTGACGGTGGCGATTTTATTTTCGCTCCGGGCGTCGATACAGATTGCTGACAGCACTCAGAGCGTCCTAGCAGGTCTTACGTTCGGTATTGCTGGTGGTGCGATTACGATCATTGTAGTGCCGCTAATATACTTTGGTCTGGGCTGGTTGATTGGATTGCTGCATGGTGTAATCCTGAATTTTTTGATTGAAACTTCTGGTGGCATCGAAGTAAATATTCAAGACAAGAAATAAACAATATTGTTTGCGCATGGTGACCTGGTCGTGTTACGATTAGGTCACCTTAATAATTTAAAGATATAAAGAGTACGGCGAGAGAACTAGCTCAATGACCCGTCAGCAACCTGTCGATTACGATAAGGTGCTTCATCTAGTCCCGGCAACGGGAAAGATATCGCAATCATTTGCAATCCTTTCTCGGAAATCTGGGGAAAGGATATTTTTATGTCAAAAAATACTAAAACAACCAGGCTTTTTACGAGCGAGTCGGTCTGTGCGGGGCATCCGGACAAGATCTGCGATGCGATTAGCGATGCAATACTGGATGCAGCGCTGGATCAAGATCCCAGATCTCGCACAGGTATTGAGGTCGTGGCTGGAGCTAATCAAATATGCCTATTTGGGGAAATCAAAACCAAAGCGAAGCTTGATTACGAAGCGATTGCAAGGGCAAAGGTAGCCGAGCTTGGCTATACGACTCCAGCTTGGGGGTTTAGTAACCAGTCAACCCTGAATAATTATATTCATGAACAATCGCCGGAAATTGCGATTGGTGTTGACCAAGACGGCGCCGGGGATCAGGGAATGATGTTTGGCTATGCGTGCGATGAGACCGAAGAGTTGTTGCCACTACCAATAGTCCTAGCACATGCCATTACCCGCAAAATTGACGAAGCTAGAGAGGGTCGATGGCTGGCGTGGTTGCGGCCGGATGGTAAGGCGCAAGTGACCATAAGGTACGAAAATGACAAACCCGTTGCAGTAGAGAAATTAGTAGCTGCAGTAGCTCATGACGAAGTAGTAACAGCAGAGCAGGTGCGTTCTGATGTTATTGCTAGCGTCTTACAGCCAGTGCTAGACAAATATCAACTAAAGTTGCCCACGGATAATGACATTGTCGTTAACGGAACAGGCTTGTGGCATGTTCCTGGTCCAGAAAGTGACGCTGGTCTGACTGGTCGGAAAATTGTAGTAGATACGTATGGTGGATACGCACGGGTAGGCGGTGGTGCATTTAGTGGTAAGGACCCAAGTAAGGTTGACAGATCTGGTGCATACGCAGCGCGTTATATTGCAAAAAACATAGTTGCTGCTGGTCTGGCGACGAAATGCGAGGTCGGGCTGGCGTATGTTATCGGTCGACCGGAACCACTTATGCAGACAATTGAAACGTTTGGGACTGCCAAGGTTAGTGATGAAGAGCTGCATAACTTCAAAGATGGGATCATAGGAACATCAGTCAGACAAATAATTGAACAGCTCGATTTGGCGAGGCCGATTTATGCGAAAACAAGTGCGTATGGGCACTTTGGTAAAGCTGACTTGCCTTGGGAGCGCATAGTCGAAAAATAAGCTTTTAAAAAGTGTATGAATTAAATTGAGCCGAGTATCACCCGGCTCAATTTAATATTCGGTTAATGTTTGATTATTCTTTATTGTCGCGTCCCTTGATTGCCGCTTCGATAATATCATGTGGAAGAGCTGCGGTATTTAGTAGTGCTTCCCGAACGGTTGAAGCTGCGTTACCGCCTACTTGAACCGCTGCGTCTAACGTACCGTTTACAGCTGCTTTTGCTGCTTCTGCCGCATTACCACCGGTATCTCCTGCGGCTTTGATAGCGCCTTGTACTGCTCCGATTGCAGCTTGACCAATATCTCCACCTGTTTCAGCCGTACCTTGGACAACACCTTGAGCACCTCCACGTATTGCAGATATGACATCACCGCCAACTTGAGTTACGCCTTGCACAACTCCACTGACAGTGTTGCTCGCAGTGTCGATAGCTGTACCGCCGACTTGACCAACTCCCTTGATAGCGCCATCTGCAATAGATGCAATGGCTTCTACGGAACTTGCACCAATTTCTCCAGTGCCTTGGAGTACGTTTACGACTTGATTTTTGACAGTGCCAGTAACAGCTTCAAGGATGTTGTCAACGCCTTGAATTGCGGCAGTGACTGCTCCGGTGGTTTCTTCGATGATTTGTTTTAACATTGTTTCTCCTAGTTTAGTTTATGACACGTAGCAAAACTACATCAGTAGTTTACCACAAGCAATTTTATGCAAATCGATCAAAAGAAATTTATGTCCGAGATTTCTTTGGGCAGGAAACCATCAGCGTGCTTGAATTCAGCTTGCCATTTGTAGCCTTTGCCATAACCAAGACCCTTCATAAGCTTCGTGGGAGCATTTCTGAGATGAAGCGGAACAGGTAAGTCTGGGAACTCGCGTGCTGCCGCCAGGGCGCTATTCATAGCGTTTGTGACAACACGAGATTTTTCAGTCTTCGCTAGAACTGAAGCACAATGAAAAAGGTTGTATTGGCATTCTGGTATACCAATACGCTCAACGGCCAGAAAAGTACTGACTGCCAAATTCAGTGCTGCCGGTGCGGCAAGCCCAATGTCTTCACTGGCAAATACAACCATTCGTCTAGCAATGAACTTCGGATCTTCACCTACCTGTAGCATTCGGGCGAGGTAGTAAAGTGTTGCATTGGTATCACTGCCGCGCATACTCTTGATAAATGCACTAATAATATTGTAGTGCTGCTCGCCGGCTTTGTCGTAGCCTGGAACACGCTTTTGTGCGGCGGTTATGATGATCTCGTTCGTGATTGGTTCTGCTCCGGCTAGGCGACGGGCTAGCTCCAAGTTGCCAAGCGCTACTCGGGCATCACCACCGGATAATTCGGCTAATAGGTCGATGGATTTTGCTGGTAGTTTCTTGCGGTCTAGCCTTTCTAATTTTGCGGCGTTCTTGAGGATATTGATGATATTTTGTTTGCTTAATGGTTCGAGAATTAGCACTCGACTCCTACTCAATAGAGGCGTGATGACTTCAAAGCTTGGGTTTTCGGTAGTTGCGCCAATCAGAATTATTGTGCCGTCTTCTACATGTGGCAGAAAGGCGTCTTGCTGGGCTTTGTTGAAGCGATGGATTTCGTCTACGAATAATATGGTTTGCATACCGAGCCGCTGATTGGCCTCGGCGAGAGAAACGACCTTCGCTACATCTGCTTTTCCTGCCGTTACTGCGCTAAGCTCGACAAATTCGGCATCTGTTTCTTTTGCGATGATGCGAGCTAATGTAGTTTTGCCAGATCCTGGCGGACCCCAGAGTATCAGGCTTGTCGGCTGTTTTTGCTCAATGATTTCGCGAATAATTTTGCCAGAAGCCACCAAGTGTTCTTGACCCACCACATCCGCTAGGGTCTTGGGACGCATTTTCTCGGCAAGTGGTTGCATATGACTATTATACCCCGTCATCATCCGTAGGTGCTCTACAACGTCAGGTATAATATCTGGTATGTTAAGCATTAGTGATGAAGAATTCGAAAGACTCATTGGAGAACAGCTAGACTTGCTCCCTGAAAAATATGTCAGAGGACTGGATAATGTATTGATTACTTTCGAGGATGACCCTACCGAAGAACAGAGAAAGGAGTTAAAGCTACACTGCAATCAAACACTATTTGGCTTGTATCAAGGCATACCGCGGACGAGACGCACAAATACCTATAATTTGGTTACGCCGGATAAAATTACTATATTTAAAAACCCGATTTTGGGACACGTACAAAATATGGGGGCTCTGAGGGAGCAAATTAGACATACGTTGTGGCATGAGATTGCTCACCATTATGGTCTTGGTCATGAACAAATCCACGCTTTAGAGCAGTAATATGGCAGGTATGGCTAAGCAAGATAGCAATATACCGGACTTGAGTTCTGCGCTAGTCGGTGCGCGTAGTTTGCTTGGGTGGAAGCTGGTGCACGATTCTATTGAAGGTAGGACATCTGGATATATTGTCGAGACAGAAGCGTACGACGAGCATGATCCTGCAAGTCATGCATTTGGAGGTATTAGAAAACGAAACGCTGCTATGTTTGAAGCGGCTGGTACGATTTACGTATATTTTACATATGGAATGCATTATTGCATGAATATTGTTACTGGCGACAAAGGCCTTGGACAGGGCGTATTGATTCGCGCGCTACAACCCTTAGAGGGGTTAGATATCATGCAACGACGGAGAGGTATCGAATCCAAGCACCAATTAACCAATGGGCCGGCAAAACTTACCCAAGCAATGGGGGTAACAAAACAGAATTATGGACAGTCTATCTTCCACGGCGATATATATTTGGAGCCCGGTATCCCTGCTTTGAGTGTGGTACAGACAACAAGAATTGGCATCAGCAAGGCAAAGGAGTTACCCTGGCGTTTTTACCTTGCCGACAACCCATATGTTTCAAGAATATAACAAAGTATACTGGTGATATGGCAAAAATCATAACGCTACATCGCCGTGTACAGATTAAACGCCCGGTTGTGATTATCAGCCTTGTCATATTACTCATAGTATTATCATTCGTAGCAGCAAGTGGCACAATGGGTAGCTTAGAGACGCAGATATTTAAGTGGATGTATTTTATGTCTGATGGTTTACGTTGGTACGCGTTGGCGTTTACGCAGTTTGGTAATATTTGGGTTTGTATTGGGATTATTGGTGTGCTTTTTGTGGTACACAAAAACCCACGATTGGCGCTGCTAGTTATGCAGAATAGCATAGCCGTATATTTATGTGTTGAAATACTGAAGTTTATAGTGGCTCGCCCTCGACCAATGCTACTACTTAGCGATATTTATTCTCGAGAAGTTGCTGTGTTTGGATATGGCTTCCCGTCTGGTCATACAGCGTTAGCAACTGTCATGAGCTTGACGATAATAGGTAGTTTAAATAATAGATGGCGTTGGCTTTTATTACTATGGATTGGGTTAGTTGCCTGGTCTCGAATCTATCTGGGTGTGCATGCTCCCCTGGATGTCATCGGGGGATTTATTGTTGGGCTAGTCGTTGTATTGTTGTCACAGAACACTAGCCTTCATAAGACAATAAAACGCTAACGTATATTGAAATCTTGATATAAGGGAGTATAGTAATAGATGGAAGTGTGAGGCTTCCAGAGACCCTGGGTTATTCACCTGGGGTCTATGTATTTAAGTTAGTATCTTGACATTTTTGGCAAAGACCACGCAGCTCAATACTGTGGCTGTGAAGAGCGAAGTTGAGGCTTGAAGCGAGTTGAGAAATCTTAGATTCAAACTCAATATCTTCCTCGAAGCTGATAACTGATTCGCACTGACTGCACGTTGCATGATGATGATGCTCTGCAAAGGTGTCGCTAAGCTCTAGCTTGTACTTCCACCCAATTTGAATACGATTAATAATGCCTAGTCTTTCAAAAAGTTCAATATTTCTGTAGATGCTGGCACGGTCCATTTTGCTTTGTAATTTACGAGTTAGTTGACTCATACTCAGAGCATCACTATCGGCCAGAGCATTAAACACCTGTTGTCTTGAGCGTGTGAGGCTGTGGCCATTGGCGCTCAGATATTCTTTAAGAGTTGTAGGACGAGATTCCATATTTGCAATAATAACAAAATTGCGACAGATTTGCAGTAATAAATATTAGAGCTATAATTACCAAAAGGATTATTTTATGAATGAATATGTTTACGTAGCGTTATTTTCTTTAGTCGGCGGAGTATTTTCTTTAGTCGGCGGAATATTGCTTCTGAGCCGTAAGAGCACAGCGATAATGCTTGCAAAGTATGCTACGCCATTTGCGGCCGGAGCTTTGTTAGCTGCAGCTTTCTTTGATTTATTGCCCGGGTCGATAGATGAAGTAGCTCCGGAAACCGCTACTCAATGGGTATTGGTTGGAATAGTCATCTTCTTTTTGTTGGAGCATTTTTTGCGCTGGTTTCATCATCATCACGAGCACGAAACAGACAACGCACCGGCACTACTGATTATTACTGGCGACACTATACATAATCTACTGGACGGCATAGCAATCGGTGCGGCATTCCTTATTAGTGTACCGACAGGGATAGTTACTGCTCTTGCTGTGGCTGCACACGAAATTCCTCAAGAAATAGGAGATTTTGGGTTGTTGATGAAGTTTGGATATTCTAGAAAAAAGGTTTTGATAATAAATCTCGTAACAGCCCTCATGTCGACAGTAGGTGCGCTCATTACTTTTTGGCTTGGCTCAAAATCCAGTTTGCCGATAGGTGTATTATTGGCAATGACTGCAGGTATGTTCATATATATTGCTTCCAGTGACTTAATCCCAACCATTCATGAGGAATCAAGGCGTAGCATGGAACATCTTGCGGTGGTATTGTTGCTTGCCGGAATTGTAGTTGTTGGTGTAAGTACGAATTTGGCTCACAGGTTTATCGATACTGATCGACGTGAACCGGAGAGTTCGGTGAATGCACCCATCAAATCATAAGATTTATAATAAGCATGACGCAAATTTGTTTAATGCTATTGTATGTCAGGAGGTCTTGCCCCATAATATAACCATAAGCCCCAATTGATGTGGTGAGGTATAGCATCAGCAGTATAGTAAGACAAAATA
>JAGQNK010000048.1 GCA_020428105.1 Candidatus Saccharimonadota bacterium | reverse complement strand
TCAATACGGTGGCGGCACGCTATCTCTCGGTTGCACAGACACGCAATATTATCATTACCACTGACGTACCGGCCAACCTGACTGTTGGCGCCTACGATGAGCACATTGCCTTCATTACTGAACAGTTGTTAGACAATGCTGTGAAGTTTAGCCCCGACAACAGCCCAGTCACCATCCAAGCCACTCGTGCTGGTAAGTTCGTCAAGCTGTCGATCGCCGATCAGGGCCCAGGCTTATCTGAGACGGCTCAGACCAAGCTATTCGAACCCTTTAGTCGTGGTACCGACAACCTTACTTTCAATAATGAAGGTATTGGTATCGGGCTGTACAACACCAAACTACTGGTCGACAGTCTAGGTGGTAGTATCAAACTGTATAGCAACAAACCACATGGTCTGGTTGCAGAAGTCAAGCTACCGGCACGGGCTATCCAACAACCAAGCACAAGTACTATGTATCAACCGGCAATAAATTAGTATAATAATCACCCAGGAAGGACCACATGGAAAACAATCAACCTAGCAAACAACCAGTCAGTACAGGTCGCGGTAACGCATTGCAGCGCATCAAGCAACTCCCCAAAAAACCACTGATAATTCTTGGCATTGTCATCTTGGTCGTTAGTTCAGTGGCTGGCGCTTACCAAATCGGCTTCAATCGAGGTCATGATGCCGGAAAGGCTCAGGCCAAGAAAGAACAAGTTACAAATCCATTTAGCTTACCGCTTGGTCAATCCCCATTCAGTACATTCTTATCGGGCAAGATATCTAAAATAGACGACGACTCTATAACGATCGACAGCAACAAAGGTCAAAAGGAAACTATTCAACTGACTGACAAAACAAAAATAACCAAAAAGACAACCACCCTCAAAAAATCTGACCTAAAGGTCGGCCAAAAGGTGACAATCTTCCCAAACAGCCAAGACAAACAAACCGCTCTTAGGATTGTAGTACGCGATTGATAATATAGGGTAATAAACTTGTCATCGAACTATTAGTTCTGGTCAACAATCTCATAATATGCTATATTCTCCTCTGTTGAGCTAATCTGAAATATTCCAAATATCTACTGTCTGGGTTATTTGTGGCAAACAACAGATTGTGCTTCACACTCGTGGCGGCGTAGCTCAGCTGGTTAGAGCGCAGGACTCATAAGCCTGAGGTCAGTGGTTCAAGCCCACTCGCCGCTACCAAAAATAGTTCAGAAAAATAGCCCCTGATTACAGGGGCTATTTTTATAATCTTATAACGGCTGATTCTTATACATAAAGTATTGTGGTTGTCTTGCCGCGAATCTGCGGTGCTGTTTTGCGTTCTTTGCGCGTACTACGCACTGGCCTAATATCCTGAATTAACATTTTGTTACCTTTCATTTGTGTTTTATTGGATTACAGGTTTTACCGCCTATAATATGTCTTTGATTTCCGAGTCGATCAATAATATCTGCTCGTTACTGGTTGGCAATAGCTCGTAAGCCAAGCCTTTAAGTGTTGCTATCATGGTGCCCAGAAGAGACTATGCTCTTTCCCCTTTCTAACTATTATTTGATGTGTTTGTTTTGATGCATCAACACTATGTATTATACACGCTTTTGCTTGTTTGTCAATTACATTTCTTTTTATGTTGCTATTATCCGGTGTTTGTGCTTAAATCTACCGGCAAGAACTTAACTGTTTTGCGCAGAGAAATGTTCGATGTTTCGTGGTTAAAACGAGGTTCGACGATTCAACAGCACTGACAGTAAGGGGTCGTACCTTGCTACTAGTTTTAATCAAGGAAGATTGAATGTACAAATTATTTGTAGGTGGCTTGCCTTTCGCAACCACCGACGAAGAGCTTTCAGAGCTATTCGGAGCCCACGGCACAGTTGCATACGCAAAGATCATTACCGACCGCGAAACTGGCCGTAGCAAAGGTTTTGGTTTTGTCGAGTTTGAGAACGATGACGAAGGCAAAGCAGCCGAAAAAGCTATGAACGGCACCGAAATTGGCGGTCGTAGCATTACGGTCAACGAAGCACGTCCACGTGAAGAGCGACCACGTCGCGATTTCAACGGTGGTGGCGGTGGCAACAACCGTAGCTGGTAATTTATTACCTACGCTAAAAATAGCTCCCGGAAATGGGGGCTATTTTATATACTAGGGGTTGTTGGTATACTGTGCTTGAACAATGAATCACTCGACCAAATCGCCCAGTGACACAAGAGTCGTCGCTACTTCCTTGCTCGTGAGCATTTCAGATGTATCCCTCAACCTTGTAATTGCCATCATAACCGGCAGTACGGTCATGATTTCTCAAACACTTCAAGGGTTTTCTGACCTGCTAACCGGCGGGCTACTCTTCGTGGGCGTCAAACGATCCAAAAAAGAAGCGGACTTACGATACCAGTTCGGTTATGGGCGCGAGATATTCTTTTGGGTACTCATGGGCGGTATCTTTATGTTCATGGGCACAGGCGGAGTATCATTTTACTTCGGATATCAGCAATTCTTTCACCCCGAACCAGTGAATAATATCGCCCTAGCACTCGGGATGCTCTTATTTGGTTTCGGCACAAATTGCTACGCCTTGAGCCTGAGTGTCAAACGTCTGCACCACACCAACTCCAAGCTCAGCTGGTGGCGTCAGCTCGCCCATTCGAGTATTGTTGAGACCAAAGCAACACTCCTCATTGATTTTATGGGAACTTTTGCTGCGCTACTCGGTATCTTGGCGTTGGGCATGTATGCCCTTACCGGCAATACACAATTTGACGGTATAGGGAGTGTTGCGATCGGTATCACAATGATGATCGCTTCACTACTACTCATAAAAGACGTCCGTGATCTAATTGTTGGCCGATCGGTAGACGCAGAGATAGCCAGAGAAATCACCAGTGCCACCGAGTCAGTGACGGGCATCCGCTCTGTGCTAGATCTAAGAACAATGTATCTCGGCTCAGCAAAGCTACTAGTTATTGTAGAAGTCCACGTCGAGGATGGCCTGGAAACTGATCAAATAGAAAGAGTGATTGACAACGTCAAAGAAATCGTGACAAATGACATTCCACAAGTTCATCACATACAGGTAGAAATCGAGACTCCGGACGACGAGCCCCTAACTACCGATATGGTTTGACACATCCACCTCTGTTTGCTACTATATACAGGCTAAACAGCCGTAAGTGCTTGCTCAAATTGCACTCATGATATCGCGGGGTAGAGCAGTGGCAGCTCATCATGAATCAATCGCTCATAATGAGCCACTTTCAAGAAGCGGCCGCAAGCACATTACAATACAATCTATAATTATCGCGGGGTAGAGCAGTGGCA
>JAGQNK010000061.1 GCA_020428105.1 Candidatus Saccharimonadota bacterium | reverse complement strand
AAAACATACCGTCCATTACTGAAACGTTGCTAACATTCCAGTTTGCTAATGACTGGTTGAATAAACCTGTATTACTAAACATACCCGTCATATCCATAACATTACTTACATCCCAACTATTCAGTGGCTGATTAAAAACCACTGCACTTGCGAACATAGCTGACATATCAGTTACGTTACTGACATCCCAGCTGTCAAGTGGTTGATTGAAGGAGTCTGTATTTGCAAACATCGCCTTCATATCGGTTACGTTACTGACATCCCAGCTGTCAAGTGGTTGATTGAAGGAGTCTGTATTTGCAAACATAACATTCATATACATAACATTACTGGTATCCCAGTTGTTAAGTGGTTGATTAAATGAAGAAGCACTTGCAAATGTAGCTTTCATGATAGTTACGTTACTGACATCCCAGCTGTCAAGTGGTTGATTAAAGCTAGTAGCTTGAGAGAAGGTGTCATCCATATTTGTTACATTACTAACATCCCAATTATTTATGTTGGTGTTGAATCCCGTTGCTCTATTGAACATACCTCTTATGCTCGTAACTTGACTTAAATCAGGGATATCTGTTGCGGTAAAAACAGTAATGTTAATAGCGCTATTAAACATGTCACTCATATCCAGCCATTCAATATCACCCCACTGCTTGACATCAATAATCTTTGCTTGATCATTGTTATAGGCATTGCCGTACCAATGGGGGAAAGTCCCAGTAATAGCAATATCATATTCACCGGGTGAACCATATGCGCAGGTTACATCATCTGTTTGGTTGGTATATTCAGGTGTGCCATCATTGTTACAATCTACATCGTAGTTAAGTGTATTACCATCAGCTAAGATTAGAAACTGATTGTTGCTAGTATAGCCGGGGTTATCAGTCTTAACCCGCATGATGAATGGGCGCTGAGGTGGTTGGCAAGAACCAGTGGTAAATGTCTTGTCCGTGCCATAGTATGTGCCATTCGAGTCGCTAGAGTATGCTCTGTAATGATATGTAGTTTCACAAGTTAAGCCCGATACATCGCTACTTATCTCAGTTCCAAAAACCGCTATTTTATTTGTTTGGGCAGCGTATATAACACCGTCTTTAGAAATATCTAGTCCCGCAATCAAGCCGCCTGCACTGGAGTTCCATTGGTTTAGCAAGCTACCATTGCTGCTGTATTGGAATATGGTAGAGCCCGACATATTATTTTGTGCATAAATTTGACCGGACGCAGAGGCAGTTAAATTATAAACTCCTGAATTAGACCATTGTGTAATATAGTTTCCGTTATTGTCGAAACGTTGAATTCTTCCATTATTTACATCAGCAACATATATATTGCCGTTCTTGTCCGATGCAATGCCATATGCAACGATGAATTGACCATTGCCTGTTCCGTAGCTTCCCCAGCTGAGCAACTCATTTCCATTGGAATCAAATTTTATAACTCGAGAATAATCTGTAACATAGATGTCGTTGTTTTCATCGACTGTAATGCCATATGCTGAAGACAAAGGTCCTCCCCAGCTTGTAATAAAGTTCCCATTAGAGTCAAATTTTTGTATTTTTTTCTGCGTAGCGTCCAATACGTAAACATTGTTATTGGAATCTATTGCTATAGAAACAGGCAATGAGAATTGACCATCACCAGTTCCCGGAGTACCCCATTTACTGATAAAGTTCCCATTAGAGTCAAATTTTTGTACGCGCTGATTTGTGTGTTCAACGGTGTATACATTGCCACTGGAGTCAATGGCCGTATCTTGCACACCGTCAAATTGACCATCACCACTACCCGAAGATCCCCACATCGTCCTATAGCCATAGTTCATCGGGTCTGTATCTTCGATGGTTTGACCGTAGCTTATAGATGTTCCGTACTGAAAGCCTCTTGACCCTGTGGCCTGAGGGGACGCTACTCCGTTTAGGGTTGCTGAATCTTGTGTTACGGAGGTCGCTGAGGATGTAACTGTCGTCAATGGGGGGCATTGTTTGCC
>JAGQNK010000047.1 GCA_020428105.1 Candidatus Saccharimonadota bacterium | reverse complement strand
TGGAGTTAACTGGTCTTGTACCTTTGTAATTTTGCTTTTCAAATTCCATACTATCAGTTCGCAATGCGTCTGCGCGCGTGAACCAAGCCGTAATAGTAAGAGCAGATCTATATTTTGGTTTTGACTTTTTGTATACCCTGCATCGGGTTGACGCTAATTATTATGGAATCAAGCTTTGTGCAGTTTTTGTTTAATATTGATTAGGCCAAATGTAAAAGCTGGTAAACCAATTGCCCAGATGAAAACATTGGCAACTATTAGTGGGGTCGTATTAATTCTCAAATCAAAACCATAGGAGCCAGAACTAAACGGAAAACCCCTGAACTTCTGCTTATATGCAGGCTCATAACATTTACCGTCTTTTATTTCATACAAACAGCTTCCGCATTCAGATAAGATAGCCAAACAAATAGGGTTGTTTGTGTTTATGGTTTGTACATTTTGTTTTGTGCGCTCATAAGTCCAGAATAATTGAAGTATGCCTATGACTAGCCCTAACAAGAATGTTATAGCTATTATTTTCTTCGTTAGATGATTGTAGCAATAAGTATACTTTACGTACATCGTTTTAGTGCAAGGAATATCTGACCCGGCTATCTAAATCTCACTTAATCATGGTGATAGCTTCCTGCATCGTTGTGAGTGTCACATTTTCCGCATTGAAAGAGCCCATGTAGCTCTCTTGTTTAGTGCTTAGAAGGAGACTCACAGCGTAGAACAGCTACACTATGGTTTATCGCAAAAAAATGAGAGATTACAAAACTCTTGACTTCTCAGTTATTATATGGTATTGTAATATCATGCCAAATTTTGATACTGATCCCAGCGATAAGATATCGCCTGAAACCAAAGGTACTCTTAGGCTACTCGTAAACTTCGCGTGTTCGTATATGGGAGCAGAGCTTGGGGAAACATTGACTCAAGACCAATGGTCCACACCCACAAAAATCCTCACCGCTACTATAGCCGCTACTGCGCTATCCACAATTACAGAATTTATGCCACGTTCGAAAGAGACAGAATAATACTCATCTCATAATCAGAACAATATCGGATACTAAAACTCTTGTGAGAGATAATGACTTTACATGTTTGCAGTGTAAATACTCTACACGCTACCGAAAGACCGTAAAAGCCAACATAACGTGCAATACTCTTGCAATCATTGCATTCGACAATACCAAATTCGGCATAATTTGCTAGAATCAACTTATGGATAAAGAGCCTATCATAATTGACGTACGTGAGCCATTTGAGTTTGAATCAGGACATGTAGAGGGTGCGCTTAATGTACCACCTAGCGAACTACTTTCTGGTAAGTCTGTAATTGAATCAGCAGACAAAGACAGCAAAATAATCGTTTACTGCAGGTCAGGCAGTCGCTCAAACGCCACAATCCAAATTCTGAAACAAAAAGGCTTCACGAATCTTATCAATGGCATAAACGCAGATCACGTAAAGAAAAACTACCTGGGTGGTTAAACGATAGTAAAACTATGTGTCTATCGTTTACTAATCATTAACCTGACAAAACTTCGTCAAACTTCCAATGGTATATTATTACCATCAAGCACCAGAACTAACTACGTCCTTGCTCAAATTGATCCAGCCGCTATCAGAATCCGGACCCATCCATGGCGTAAGAGATCTCATCCAAATTAACCCATTTGTATCAAGCTCCTTACGCACAGGATCAACGTTTGTTAAGTGATAAATATGTCCATTGTGTATCTTATCGGTGTCGACTTGTTCTATATGCTCTATGGCAGTAATGCTCAGTGGCACCTGTGAAGCCCACATCAAATCTCGATGCGTGACAAATATGGCTGTTGTGGCACTGCTAGACTGAAACTCATCTACTAAATCACCGAACCGCATGGCAACTCGTAGAAGAGACTCGCCTTCTGGGGGAGTCCAGTGGAACGGATGATCATGCATTTGTCGATAGCTCTCGGGATATTCCTCTGCGTGTTGCTGGCTATTCATTCCTTGAATCAAACCACGATCTCGTTCCATGAGCCGTAGATCATCCTGCCAAGACCTATCTAGCCCTAACGACCGCGCCGACTGGACGGTACGAATTAGAGGAGAAACTTTATGCCAGTCAAATCTATCAAAACCATATTCGCTCAAAACATGCTTTGCAATCCATTTTCCAGCAAGTAGACACTGATGATGGCCTAGTTCCGTCTGTTCTTCGTCACGTGGATGCTTGTCAAGCTTATTGCTGGTAGGCTGATTTTTCAAGGATCGACGGACATCACCTTCACTCTCGCCATGCCTTACAATTACCAAATGTCTGGGTTGCAACCTCTCCATGATTAAACTATAGCGTACAACTTCTTGTCCCTGAAGCAAAAAGTACAATATACAAATATAACTAGCGACATAATCGATAATAGTATATATGCCCACCCAAAAGAATGCGTGTATTGGTATGTGGCACCGAGCAACAGTGGAGGCAAAAACCCCCCGATTCCACCTATCGCACCGACGACACCTGTTACACTACCCATAGATCCTGCCTTTGCCGCCTTGCCAACAATTGCAAAGACAGCACCATTGCAACAACCCAACACAAAAGCAAGGCTCAGATATGCCACTGTGATGTGTAGTTCAAGAGACTGCTGAAATGCAACAAAACCAGCCAACATTGCTACGAACATAAGGCTGGCTTTGACAACTTTTCGTGCGCCTATCCTGTCACTCAGCCATCCGCCGAATGGTCGAGCCAGAGTTGCTACCAATACAAAGCCACCAGCCCTTGCAGCTGCATCTGTCAGAGATAAATCGTAGGACAGTTTTAATATCACTGGTAAGTACACACCGAAAGCAACGAATGCACCAAAAGACAGAGCATATACAATTGACATGTCCCATGTCAAACGCTGATTGACCGCCAATCCAAAGCTTCGCCTTGCCGATAAAGAAGCAGGACGCCAAACTGGGCTATCCTTAGCACAAACCCAAAATATTACCGCTAAAGCCACCAAGCAAAACGCAACCAACCAAAACGTTTGAAGTTTGCCGATGTTATCAGATAGCGTTGGAGTAACTAATGCCGAAAGTGCGGTTCCTACGTTTCCCATACTATAAATTCCAAGCATAAGACCACGTTGCTTCGACGAAAACCAAGCACTAACAAATGGCACACCCACAGAGAAGCTAGCACCGCCGATTCCTAGCAATACCGCCGCCAAAAGCATTTGATTATAACTATCTGCAAAGGTCAGATGAGCTACAGCTCCTGCAGTGAGTAAACTTGTCAGGGAAAGGATTATTCTTCCGCCATATCTGTCAGCTAATATTCCTAGAGGAATCCTGCCAAGTGCCCCAAAAATTATTGGCAAAGCCAGCACAAAAGACAGCTGCGATGTGCTGAGGTGTAATTCATTGGCAATCCGAATGCCAAGCGGACTCAAGAGTGTCCATGCCCAAAAGTTTATGACAAGCGCCAACACAGCTAACGACAACGCTTTATATGCTTGAGGTTTGGAAATTTCTGTCATCTTGAAAGTTTATATAGAAGCTTCCCAATCAAAGAACACGTTGTCCTCTCTGTGGCCACCTCTTCCTTTGCCAATATGCTCGAAGCTTTCCACAAACTCAATTGACCGGATATATTTTGCCATTTTGTAGCCCCATTTTTTCTCACAGCGCAGTCGAATTGGCGCACCATGCTCTATGGGCAGCTTTTTACCGTTCATCTCATACGCTAAAATTGTTTGAGCATCATACATATCATCCAACCGTAGACTGGAATAGTATGGCTGACCCTCTTCATCAATATCATAACTATGAAAAACCACGTACTTGGCGTTTTTTTGTGGTCTGCACATTTCTACAATATCTTTCATTGGTAAACCACCCCACTCAGCAACCGCAGACCAGCCCTGGATACAATGATGCTTGGTAATTTGGTTATGCTTGCGAAAATCCTTAATCTGCCTCAGAGACAACTCTAGCTTGTTGTCTACAAGCCCTTCTACTTTTAGTCGCCAGTCTTTGAAATCATTTGCCTTCAATCTCTCGTATTCCTGAGTTGTTGGCGGATAGCCATTCACTCTAAAGAAAGGTGAAATATCCTTCTTGGAATATTTCTGTTCCGACTTCATCCAGCCAAACAAAGCCCTAACCACTGGGGTGTAAAACCTAGTCAATATACTTCTGAGCTTGGCCTGATCATTAAGCGTAAATACTGACGCCCATATATTGAAAGCAACCAGCAAAATGATTGCCATCAAAAACAATGTCAGTGCCAAGCCAAAATCAACGCCCGTATTGCCAAGGGTGATCCGCTTGACACTGTCATAAAAATGAAAACCTATTGCCATGGTGACATGGATAAGAATGAATAATGAAAACCCAGCCATAGCCAAGAAATGTAGGCTTCGTGCCACCTGACGTCTATTGCCAAAAAGTTTCAGAAAACCTGGATACTTTGCTACCAGGGCAGGTGATAGTGCTAGGCCAGAAATAATTGATATAGGAGCCAGTATGAAAACCACGCCCGCATATGTAAGCTGCTGCAGGGGATTATAGGTGGCGCCTTCAGCCGGAATATTAAGCGTCAAGTAGTGATACATAGTGTCTATAGCCTGCGAAAATACACTAATATCTGTCGGAATGAGGCGTTGCCACTGACCAGTAACAAGCAAATATCCAATATACAATAGCCCTGTAATCACCCAAATAATCGCTGTTGCAAAATGCCAATGTCGACCCGCTCCTAAATTGTGCGTTCCCCCTGGCAGGGCGAGCTTTCCGGGATCCTCGGCCTCATCCAGGGAAGTCCAGAGCTTATCTTTTGGCATGATTTTTTTGCCAAAACGCAACCAATGATTATCATCGGTGGTATGATCAGTCCAATACAACTTTGGGTGATCGTACAAAATCTGAATACCACTCCTTATCAAGACCACCAGACAAAATAGGTTAATCAGGTGGAGCACGACGACTAATATCGGCAAATGGACAGATGCTTCCATGACATAATAATAACGCTTAAAGAATTAGATGCAAATAGTGACAAATGTTCTCTGGATGATTATTGTCAACAGATGTTCGAAGTAGTAGCCTCTACTGCGTTATTTCGTTTTATGTTGATTCGAGAATGCGTATTGCTGCGACGGGCTCATATCTTTGTCAGTACGGTGTATGCAACCTATCCAACAACATGGCCGTCTTTTTCCTTCTTGCAGTTCTTCGCAAGTTCGCCGAACACGACGAGCCCTCGTCTTGATCTGCTTGGCATTTTCTACCCAGCATATGAATTCATTTCTAGCCAAAGGGGTGATATCTAGCCATTTATTTACAACATCAGCATCACTACGCAACGCGTCCCTTAAGTCATTGGGCAACTTATGGGCAGTTCCGGCGGGTAGCAAAGTTTTACGATTGGCCATTTATACATTATATCAACCCCTACAATACATACGAATGTAGTAAGATATATAGATGTTAATATTCATTAGTGGCAGTATCAATTCTGGTAAGACCACCACCTGCAACGCTTTGGCCAAACGCCTTGGAGCGAAGGCTGTAAACGTAGATGATCTAAACGACCAGATTCCAAATTTTAACCTTGCAACAGACCTTGATAAATCTATGGACGTTGCCATCGCAACCATTAACCGGCACTTAGACAAGGGACACAACGTTGTAGCCAACTATGTGCTTCGTAAGAAGGACTTCGATAGGTTTGAGAACGAGATACATACCAAGGAGCAGTACATAATAACTCTTGCACCGCAACTATCGGTCGCAACCAGCCAACGTGGCGATAGAGTACTTTCAGATTGGGAAGTGCAGCGCGTACATCATCACTACAAAACAGGTATCGCATCTCCGGAGTTTGGTCACATCATCGACAACTCAACGCTAACCGTTAACCAAACAGTTGACCGTATTCTAGAAATCATCAAGAACGAAAAAACTGACTCTTCAGCAAATCGAGACAGTACATTATTGTAAATATTTACGTTGAATCAGCCCTTGCAAACGCTTTGATTGCTTCCAAAACCGGCAACAAATCAATACCTCTCGAGGACAGAGAATATGTTACCGACTGCTTGTCTAGCGTTTCAACCCTGCGAACAATAACTTCACATGATTCAAGTTGCTTCAAGCGCTTGGCAAGTGTAGCCGGGTTGCTGTGAGGCAATGAACGCTCTATCTCGCAAAAGCGTAATTCACCAGCCCGCAAGACATCAACAATATACAAAGTCCACCAATCACCGACAAGTTCAATAGCGGTAGCCAGAGAACTAGAACTGCAGTTTTCCGTGGTATTAGGTGATGGAACGATTGTTTTCATAAT
>JAGQNK010000046.1 GCA_020428105.1 Candidatus Saccharimonadota bacterium | reverse complement strand
ATGGTGATGGAGGTGAGTTTGTTACCATAGAAAGCAGAGTTGCTGATGGTGGTGACCGGTGTGCCACCAATAGTACTAGGTATATCTACGCTTCTGTCTAAACAAGCAATGCTGCTGTTTTTAATAAGGTTTAGATCAGCAAATAGATATTTGTTAATAGTGCCTGTAGCAGAGTTAAAGTCAAAACATTGTTCACTTAGTGTACCGGTATCGGTATAAGTTGTACCATTGTATGAGATTGAAGTTATGGGGTTGAGTCGTAAAATATCTGTACCAAGAGTTGTCGGGTTGCCTACAACAGTGACGGAGGTGAGGTGGTTGTCTTCGAAAGCATTGTCGCCGATGGAGGTAACTGAGCTAGGGATGGTGACGGAGGTGAGTTGGTTGTCTCGGAATGCAGAGCCGCCGATAGAGGTAACTGAGCTAGGGATAGTGACGGAGGTGAGTTGGTTGTATCGGAAAGCATAGTTGCTGATGGTGGTTACCGAGCTAGGGATGGTGACGGAGGTGAGTTGGTTGGAATAAAATGCAGAGTTGCCGATGGTGGTGACTGCATTGCCTCCAATAGTACTAGGTATATCTACAGCCTTAGGACAAGCTGGTTGGCCTGAGTCGTTGTTTTCGTTATCGTAGTAATCTTCTATGGTATTGGTACCAGAGTTAAAACTAAAACAAGAGTCTGGTGGGGTTGCTGCAAGGGCTGTATTGCTTGGATTGGTCTTTAGGTTAGTGTAGCCAAGCATACTTAAGGCCAATGCTAGTGATATAGATAAACTAATGGTTAGTTTCTTTCTGGCTAGGTATAGTCTGGTGAGTATTCTTAGACTTTTGTTTGGCTGTATTGAATAGCTTTTCATGGTTTTGTTTCATGCCCCTGCTATTAGTTTGCTTATGTGTGATTGGATGAAAGGTACATGCAGTATTTTGCATCTAAGCAAAATACTGTTAGTTTATTGTTCCTAATGCCTAAGAACAATAAATCTCTCAAACCCTCAAATTGTTAATGTTTATCATTGTAGGTATGATTTGGGTGAATGTCAAGAGAGATTTGGCTTTATTCACTCTAGCTACACAACAATTCCGCCGCCAACAACGTACTGTCCGTCGTAGATAACAGTAGACTGACCAGGGGTTATAGCACGGATTTTGTCGGAAAGTTTGACCTGTAACTTGGTAGTCTCGTCCTCATCGACAGCCAAACCCTCAACCGACTGGAAGTTATGACCATTTACTTGGCGAAAATCCTCCATATTGGATGTAAAACCAGCTTGCCCAAGCACTGCTGTCGCTAGCGGAGGAGTATTTGGCGCTGCTTTTACTAAAGAAGGCAAAAGTGCTCCAAAAATTATTGCCATCGCAGATACGGCAAGAAAAATCTTGCTAATAAACAACTTGCTTACTGCCCTACAACAAACATCATTCCCTCATAACCTTAAGAGTTAAGATTATTGTATAACGCTTCTTCAAGCAATAACAACAAACCGTTTTTCATAATTTGTGATAATTATTTTTCTTTGTATACTGTTATGTATGTCGGGTTTCTTTGAGTTCCAAAAGGCTCACCAAAAATTCTTCCAGCAACAAGGCAATAGGTATCTATACAAAAAAGGCCAGTATCTAGTTTCTAGTAATGACGAATCGAGTAGAATGTTCTTCTTGCATAGTGGGTTAGTCGAGGCGTCTTTTAGCCTGTCCGATGGCAGTAGTCGAATCATTGGCTACTTTCTGCCTGGCATGTCTTTTACTAAAAGCGGTGCTTTTTTCGACGAGTATTTCTCTGATATCGAGTATCGAGCCATCGTTCCGTCAGAGGTGTACTGCCTTTCTAGGGACAGCTTCATGCAACAATTGGATAAAGATCAAGAGTTCAATGCCGAGTATCGCACCTGGCTACTAAAAGTTCAGCTACTACTAATCGAACGTATCGTTTACCAGGGGCAAAATACTATCAAAAAGAAGCTTTTGGGCTGGCTAGTATTCATGTGTCGTTATTATGGCACGCCGCATAACGGAGGTATTCTGATCGAGATACCCATAACACAATCTACCATGGCAAACTTCTTGCACATTACCAGGGTAAGTGTCGGTAAAGAAATCAGGAAACTCGTCTCTGAGGGTATTATTCAAACATATGGCAAGGAACTGTTTGTACCCGATCTAGACAAACTACAGCAACCGTTGAGTAAATAGTTTTTTCGTCAATTGTTTATGAAAATATAAATTAGCCCGACATTATTTGAACAGCAGACCAAATACATATAGTATATATTTTGTATCACCAGAAACGGATCCACCTTGGCTCACGACCATCACCTAGCTGGTAGCCACAATCTTGCTGTGCTGCGTAACACCTAGTAACCAGCGTTGGGAAAGCGTAGTCTTCCCAGGCGAAGATGTAGTCTGCGTGTCCAGAATATCCGCCAGGACCATTGGTGTAGTTATCGCTAGATAGTCGCCAGTTACTAGTGTTCGTGCCAGCAGGAACGCGCCATCTGACGAACATTTCGATATGTGGTAATGATACCGGATGCGATGGTGGACAACCTGCATCTTCACTAATTGGAGTGGTTTCGCCCGAATTCAAGTTATGCCATTTGCCATAAGTGACGTGTGAACGACCATTGGTAGCCCGCAGATTCACTCCATCCCAGCATTGAGGGAAGTCGATATCCATAACCAGCACCTCTCCGCTATTACACACCGGTATGTTCGTACCTTCACGATTTCTTGTTCGATCGTTGCTTGCAGCGCCCTCACAGTAGTAGACTACTGGGCGCGAACCATTACGCGCTGGAGATGGCGCTGTCGTAGCATTTGCTGGATTGCCAGCGATCATCTGTAAACCATTAGGGAAAGGCTTAATATCCCTATAGCCAATGCCCTGGTAACCGACTTTGTAATATATTTCCAAGTCACTATTGTATTGGCTCCTGTCGTCGTTAGGTGCCAAGGGGCGCCCGGTTGCTGTATCTATCATGGACGGTATCCAGTAAGCAGACCGGTTCAGAGTTCCGCCAGAGCAAGTTGAATTACCACTGTTTTTTAGGCTTGCTGAAGTAGAGGATGCATTAGTCCCTGTGTTACCGAAGTAAGTATGCAAGTGAGCTTTGTTTGGCTGATTTTGGTACAAAACCGCATCGTCGTTGTTCATGTGTGAAAAGTCACACCTTGTTCGAAATGCACCAGGTTCACCTTCTCCACCGCCCCATACTGCCGGAGGAGACAATCGTTTGGGTGTTGTCTGATCAAAAGCAACCGTAGAAACACCTGGTCGAGCCGCAGGAATCAATGATCTATTTATGCATGGTCCCATAGTTCCAAGTCGTCCAATGCCTGGGGTGCAGTTATCGGACGCATGGCTGTCGTGGTCCTGATTGCCCCCAGTTGAGCCGCCGGGTGTTGTCGTTGAGCAGGCAAATTCAATTGCCCTACCTTCAGAAGCCGTCAGATCATCTATAGACTTAACGCATCCATCACTTCCAGCCATGGCCACTCGTTGCCACGTTTCGGGTTCAGTCTGTGATGGTGATGCTGCACGAGTAAACAGTACAGTACTAGAGCCGATAAACATTATTATCACAATCACGGCAATCATACGACTTTGCGGATTCGCAAAACCCCCACTAGCCCATCGCATAAACCTAGATGATGATTTACTATTTTTCTTTAT
>JAGQNK010000045.1 GCA_020428105.1 Candidatus Saccharimonadota bacterium | reverse complement strand
TTGTTGTAGCGATGTTTCCAACATTACAGGAAACTTTTGGTCAAGCACTAAAAGATGTGCCGGAATCAATACAGCAAGTGATGGGCAACGTTAGCGACTATCAGCATATAGAAGGTTTTTTGCAGGTTCAGGTTTATATGCAAATGATTTTCCTGACAATCATCTACGCCGTTATATTATGCACGGGCTTGATTGCTGGCGAGGAGGGCAAGGGAACGCTACAGGCGTTGCTTGCTCAGCCTGTTAGTCGCACCAAGGTGTATTTTCATAAGCTTATGGCAACAGCTGTAGTATTGTGGATTATTTGCTTTATGATGTTTGTTGCTGTTTGGGTCGGCTGTCTATTAATCGGCGAGTCGCCTGACTATTGGCGTGTTTTTTTGGCAACCAATATGATGTGGCTAACTAGCCTGGTTTTTGGGTTGTTTGGTTATGCCATTGGCGCAGCGCTAGGCAAAAGAGGTGTCGCAGGGTCGGTCGCCGGAGTTTATGCCTTTGTGGCGTACTTGATCACCTCACTTGCACCGACGGTAGACTGGCTCAAGCACCCTAACTACTTGTCGCCGATTAGATATTTTAGTGAACCAAGAATAATGGATGTTGGTATAAAATCTAGTAATCTCGCTGTATTGATACTGGCTTGTGTAATTTTTGCTTTGTTAGGCTGGATTGTGTTTGTCAGGCGGGATATTAATTCCAGATGAATATTTTTGAAGCAATAATACTTGGACTGGTCCAGGGGCTGACAGAGTTTATCCCTGTCTCTAGTTCAGGACATCTTGTATTTCTGCATCAGTTATTTGGAATTACCGAAAATGGCCTAACTTTTGATATAGCGCTTCATATTGGAACGTTGGTCGCATTAATCATATACTTTCATAAAGACATATGGCTTTTGGTGCTGGGCATTGTTGGTAAGAATGAATATTCCAAGGTGGCGTGGCTGATTGTATTGGCAACTATTCCGGCGGTAATATCCGGAATTTTACTGCAAGAGCGTGCGGAGTCGGTATTTAGGGCAACAAATTTGGTGGCAATAAACTTAATCATTGTCGCTTGTCTGATGTTGTTGGCTGAACGATTCGCGAAGAAACATGCAAGCAAGACAAGCCTAGAAAAGATTTCTCCCCTGCAGGCCCTAGCAGTCGGAACCGCACAGGCTATTGCCGTTATACCCGGTGTTTCGCGTTCTGGCAGTACTATAACGACTGGTTTGTTTGCTGGCCTTGATCGAGTTGCTGCAACACGGTTTTCATTTTTGCTGGGAATGCCCATTACTTTTGGGGCGATTGTGAAAGTCTTGGCTGACCAAAACGCGCTGGCCACAGTCGGTAATGATATTGGCTTGTTTGCGGTAGGGATAATAACCGCGCTGATAAGCGGATTGTTTGCTATAAAGTTTTTGTTAAGATACTTGGCTAAGCATACCTTGGCAGTATTTGCGTATTACCGAATAGCCCTGGGACTGTTGGTATTGTTGATTGCAGCAGTTTGATTTTGGTTGATTTCTACATTTTCGACGCTGATTCCTAGAGTTTTGGCTAGTTTGTGTTGTTGCCATTGCTGAACCTTGAGTGCGTCTTGCGGAGTAGACACTTTCGTTAGTTCACCTATCTCAATGAACGGTTCATCGCCTTCCCAGATGGTTATGGGCAATACAAGACCTCGCTTGACAATGTCCAGGGTTCCGTTACTAATTCCTCCCATTATGATACGTTCTGGTTTGTGATCGTCGCCGTACTTTACTGTATCTGTTTTACCCGACCAAGCAATATTGAGAGTTTTGCCAATTTTGCGTCGCAGTACTTTGTGTACTAGGTCTTCTCCTAGCCAAGAATGGACTTCGCGGCGCATAGCACGGTTGTTGGTGCTGATAAGTGAATCGTCAAAACCTAGATTATCAATTGTTGGGGTTCTAGGGAAGCTCATAAAGACGTGTCCAGCCTTTTCGACTACTTCTGACGCGGCCATACCGAAGGCGCCGATGGTAGTGACGCCACGGCTAATAACCAGACCATTCTGGTCTGGCCAGGTTTCTTCGTCTAGATGCTCGAGCCAGGCGGCTGACCAAACAGCGATATCTTCTATCGTGCCATGGTTTGTTACGGGAAAGATGTTTACTCCGTGTTGGTAAAGTAATATCCGGGCAGCACTAGTGAAGGCAGGTTGCTTGGCTAGCACATCTCGGGCATGATTGAACAGATCAGGGCGTGCGGCAGTCGCCAGCGCGGCCGTTTCACCTTCCGCAACGGGTACTGGTTCGAGATGGGTTGTCTCTAGGATTTGCGAAGGGTGTGCGGCAGGGTTGAAATCCAGATGCTCAAACAGCCCATTGGAGGCGTCGATATGCTTTAGGGTTGTCTCTGCTAGTGCATCGTGAATACCCTTGCGGTCTTCGTATGTCAGTTTTTCGTAGTCAAAATCTCTTAGCATATGTAATCTGCAGTATAGCAAATTTCGTAAAAACTACTACATATAGCGTGTCGCGGATAGTATATACTACTAATGTATTAATAATTCAGATCGGAATCAGGTGAGAATCCTGGGCTGTGCCGCAACTGTAACTTCTTCGGAAGGAGCCAGACACGATATGTAAGACTCCCGAGCAGGAGCGACAGTCTTCTTCTAGACTTTTCGTACCTCGCTCGGTAAAGCGAGGGTTTTTTGTTTTACGAGCAAGAAAGACAACTGTTTTCTGCTGACCAGGGTCACGATCGAGTAATACTGCCTGTTGAAGAGCGTGCCTTGACCGAAGTAGATCATCTCCTTGCTGCTCGTACGCAGGATGGGCTATATCCCGATCATGTTGTTGAGGCAGTGAGGCAAAATTTGGTTACTGCGGTTCAGGAAGCAGCAATGCCATATGCGGTGACCACTACCAAGCATGAAGTTAACGAAGATGAGGAACGTGGTCAACGAACATTTCGCTGGTTGGGTAAGACGGCAGTTCAAACAGCAATGTCAGGCTATCGCTATCACTCTCATCCGAATGCGCTCAAAAGGGTTGATGTAGAGGTGGCGGAGGCACGTTTTGCAAGCGAAATGCTCCGACCAGGTATTGCCCAAGTATTTATTTCTCCCAGAATGTCACGCAAAGACGCTACTTTGGAAGAAGCGAGACGAGAACATCTTGGCGATGATGATGCCGTGCGAGTTAGCTGGATAGATAATTCTCGCGGTAAACCGGAGCGGGTGATGCAGTCATTGTTGGTAAGAGATATTCCTTTGCAGGCTTGGGTGGAAATGTTGGCAGATTCTAGTAATGTTTTTGGCAAGTCGATAATTGTTGATGACAAAGAATCGGCTTTGTCGGTGATGAAAGTATTCTCACAGCTCGAAATAAGTGCAAATATGTTACCCAAGGGGCCAGTGACGATTCTTGAGGAAGTGGTCGGTTACATAAAGAATGACTCTACTCGCCGAAAGGTTACTGAGCAAATTTCAAAGTATTACGGTGATCAAGAACTAATGCGCCGCCAAGCAGAGTTTAAGGCTGAGCAGTGGCTACAGTTTGAATATGAACTTGCCGATAGTTTGGTGCAAGGTACGCCAACAAGTGCTATCAAAAGCTTTATTGCAAGTATGCAGCATGTTTGGAATTCTGATGAGCTGCGGGTAATCAACCAACATTCATCGGGGAATAACTTAGAATATATGATGACCCGGGAACTAGCGTGTATTTTGGAGAAGGCTAAGCAAAACACCCTATGGGGCGGAGCAGCAGTTTTGAGCGGTAACGAGGCAGTCGTGAAACAGCTACAACAAGAGGTTTGTGCTCAAATACAGTCCAACGAGCAAGCAATGTTTGTAGCATATAGACAAGGACAGGACTTGTCATTGTTGCAGCAACAGAATAGTCAACTAATTGGTGGTGCAAATATTAAAGTTGGTGGTGGTTGTGCGGGTAATAGTGATCGTTCTGCCACCAATGACCCGGCCAACCTCACAGATTTGCTGGAGCAAAGAGGTCTGAATAGTTCTCCGTCAAAGTCAGACGACTGGGAGAGTAATCCAAACTCCAGAAAATGGAAAAAGGGGGTCTGTCAGGTGCGCTCTTGTTCGACGCGTCCAGGTGTGACAGAAGTTGGGCCGTGTAGTGTTTGTAAGTCTTGCCAGGCCAAATTTGATGCAGGCGATGACCCAACTAAGTATGTTGTCCCTCCACGAACACAAAGACAAACAGATCAAACCAGCCAAATGTCAGAGGATTATGTCAGGAAGATGATAGACGATATTTTTGCATCAACACAGAACCATGTTGAGAGAAATGACAAAAAAGAAGCTCGCAAACAGCTAGTGGCGGTATAATTTATAGTATGGTTGACCTAGACCAAGACGAGATTTATCAGGAGCTTACCAATCAACGTTCTCCGGAATTTTTCTGTGATAACTGCGGGCATTATCCTATAGTACCCATGCATGGTCATTTTGTTTGTCCAGAGTGCAAAATGCCAACCAAATGTTGCGAGGGACTGCCGCAGGATTTATGAAGAAGGTTGGTATATATGCCGGTTCTTTTGACCCAATCCATAAGGGTCATATTGCACTTGCAGAGCAGGCAATTCAACAATGTGGACAAGATAAAGTATTCTTTATGGTCGAGCCTAGGCCAAGGCGCAAGCAGGGGGTAAAAGCGCTGGAAC
>JAGQNK010000044.1:713-5070 GCA_020428105.1 Candidatus Saccharimonadota bacterium | reverse complement strand
CTGTCATAAGTTCACATAAATTTAGCGTCGATATTAGATTGTTTTGGTAATATTTCAGAGGTTTGGTGACAGATTCGCCAACGGCTTTGAAGCCAGCAAAATGAATGATGGTGGAAAAATCATATTTAGTGAATATGTGCCTCAAAGATGATTTATCGCATAAATCTACCTGTTCCAGGGTGATTGGCTGCTTGGTTATTTGCTCGAGCCTGGCGATTACAGATGGTTTGCTGTTGCTGAAGTTGTCTACAATTATTGGTTGATAGCCAGCTTCGATAAGCTCAACAACAGTATGCGAGCCAATATAACCTGCACCACCTGTAACCAAAATCTGTTTCATGATACTTTCCTTTTGATATAATCTGATAGTTTTTTCTGAAAAGCTTGGCGAGAAAAGCGTTGAGCTTGCTTTTTGATGACAGCTGAAGAGTATTTTTGGGAGTCAAAATTTGTCAAAACTTCACTTAACGCATCAGTTGTTTGTTGGTCAAAAAACTCACCAGTTTTGCCTGGGATAACATAGTCTAGTGCGCCACCAGCACGATAGGCAATTACTGGCGTTCCAGCCGCCATGGCTTCAACTGGTGTTATTCCGAAATCATCTAGCCCTGGGAAGATAAAGGCCTCGGCATTGGCAAATTCTATAGCTTTGGCTGGGTCTGACAGTTGGCCTGTAAATTTGATGGTTGGTCCAGCAAGTTGCCGGAGTTTGTCCTGGCTGGGTCCACTGCCGATTACAGTTAGGGGCAGGCCTAGCTTAGTACATGCTGTAACGGCTAAGTCTATACGTTTGTAAGGTGTTTGGCGTCCAGCTATCACGAAGCCATTTTTGGACCTGGGCTGAATATTGTTGAACTGTGCAATATCAACTGGTGGGTGGATGATTTCTGATGAACGGTTGTAGTATTTGCTAATCTCGTCCTGGATATGCGAAGAAATAGCAATCATATGATCGGGGTTTTGCGCTGCTCTGTAGTCCCAGCGGCGCATTGGCGCCACCAATAGCTTGAGCCCGAGTCTTGCCATCCAGTTGAAACCTTTTGGAAAGCCGGGATTTTGTAAGTATTGTTCGTGCCGACTCCAGTAGTAATGGGTAGGTGCGTTACACAAGCATATGTGGGCACCAGGTTTTGTCCGAACGGCTTTGGCCTCTGCGCCGAAATTACAGGTAATCACTAAATCATACTCTCGCAAGTCTAGCCTGGAAAAATACCATGCACGCAGTACAGGCATGAACTTTTTGAGGCTTTTGGGTAGTTTTTGTAGCCAGCCAGTACGAACATCGGCATCCTTGAACCAGTCTATTGCTGACGGGTCGTATTGTGAGGTATAAATCGGTGCCTGAGGGAACATGCGATGTACTTCTAGAACAACACGCTCAGCTCCACCGATACCAACTAACCATTCACAAACAATTGCAATTTTCATCGTGCGCCAATACCGCCAATGACAGCTCGGATTGTTTTGAGCAGGATTGTGATGTCGTTCCAAAAGCTCCAGTTTTGGACATAGTAAATATCTAGTCTCCGTCTTTCATCAAAGTCAATGTCTTGACGCCCGGAGATTTGCGCTAGACCGGTCATACCAGATTTGACGCTGAGAATGGCATGTTTTTTCTCATATGCATTCAGCTCCTGCGGTATTAGTGCTCGTGGTCCAACCAAACTTATGTCGCCCTTGATTACGTTCAAAAGCTGGGGAATTTCGTCTAGGCTGGTTGTACGCAAAATTCTGCCAATAGGCGTTACTCTAGGGTCTTTGTCTAGCTTGTAGCCGTTATTTTTGTATTTATCATAAAGCTCAGGCTTACCCATTAGTTCAAAAGCTTCCTTGTCACTGGGTCCACTGTAGCGTTGGTACATGCTGCGGAACTTGTAGACTTTGAATTCCCGATTAAAGCGTGTCAGTCGTGCCTGACGGAAAAACACTGGCCCTTTTGGATCCAAGAGTTTCACAGCCAGTGCAACAATGACAAAAATTGGCGACAGGATTATGAGCATAAGGACAGACACCACTAGGTCGAAGGCTCTTTTGATGATTCGCCCCCAGCCAATTAGTGCCGTTTGATGAACGGCTACCACTGGCAAACCTGCATACAAATCCACGGTGATATTGCCTACAAATAGGTCTGTATTGCCCGGAACAAAGCGATATGATGCATGGTGTTCATGGGCGTAGCGTAGTATTTCATTGTTTTTGTCTTGATTGTTATATAGCTCTGTTTGAATAATGGCGTGGATAGGACGGCGTATATTCGTGATGGCATTGGCAAAATTGTCATAATGTTTAAATCCACGAACTTCTCGACCGACAACACAGAGAACTTTTTGACCGGTGTTTTTGGTGTGGCGGATTGCTGCGGCCATACTTTCGCTGGCTTCGGTGTCACCTACGATAACTACATTGCTAATACCTATGCCATATCGAAAAAGTAGGCGACGAACAATCTTCAGAATTGTTCTAAAGAGTAGCAAGAAGCTGAAGCCCAGTACAAGGCCATAAACTGGCACGAGTCGGGCTGGGAAAAGTTCGGTACTACTAACAAAATCGTAGCCCAAGACTACTAATATGCCCATAATAGACCCGACCAGCAACCTGCCTAGTTCTGAAAAGCGCTTCTCGAATACTTCCTGGTTGTATAGTCCAATAAAACCATGAACTGCTATCCAAAGTGGCAATACGGTAGCGACGGCTCGGAAATAGTCCCAGGCAGCAATTTGTACGATCAGTGATCTTTCGTCAAGCTTGACCCGTAGTATGTAGGCAACAGAAAAAGCTGCCAAGAGCGCCAGAAAATCACCGATTATTAACAGAAGTGAGTATGCAAGCGATGCATTGTTTTTCATCTAGAATCTACGCACCTCTCCCGCCTGTCATCCGGCAGAGCCAGTTGCTCCGCGGGAGTTTTTGGCGCAGCAGGCTATTTTTTCCTGCGATACTCCCTTTACCATACTGTGTGTACGGCTTGGTCCATTTCTCGAAAAGAAATAGCTTGCTGCATCCAAATACGTAAATTCTAGACATATTCTAAATATATTGTAGCACTGTTAGTGTGTGACTCTGGTATACTAAACAAAAAGCGAAAGCGACAAAGACAAAAATGAAATTATTCAAACTCAAGAAAAAGGAAGAACGCGAGGTTCGGCGAATTGTTGAGTACCTTGTCAGCGGTGGGGCGTTCTTTTGGTCTGGCTATATAGTTCTGCTAGCGATGAACTGGTGGCTAGGGGTTGAATATTTGTGGCTGTCTACATCTGTATCTTATATCGTCGGTTGGGTGGTTAATTATATACTGCAACGCTATTGGGTGTTTGATAACCCTAAGCTCGCTAAACACCAGACAGAGGTTACTGAGCGTTATATATTCATCAGTTTTGTTAATCTATTTCTGAACTTTGCGATTATTGAAATCTGGGTCAAGCAAGGATTTTATCTAGAACTTGCCCCGTTTGTTGCGTCGATATTCTTTACTGCCTGGAATTATTTTTGGTATAAATTTTGGGTTTTCCCGGAGCGTTTTCCGCGTAATAGAGCAAACAAGACCAGAAAACAAACGGTCAAGAAAAAGAGGAGCAAGAAGTGAGCTATCAGACAGTGCGTCCTACCAAAAAACAACGACAACTACTCAGCTTTATAGAAGAGTTTATTGGTGAACATGGATACAGTCCAAGCTATAGAGAAATAATGAATGGCCTGAGCTACACATCCGTAGCGACCGTGTCACTGCATATAAATAATCTGATAAAACGCGGTCATTTACGAAAGCGTGATCGATCGGCAAGATCGCTGGAAGTTGTTGCCCCGTCGGAAGAAATCAAAGTAAAGACAAACACTATCAAACCCGGAGAAGAGAAGTGGTTGATAGAGAAAGTCGAGTATTTTTTTAGTCAAATTGAACAACAGGCGCTAAAGGAGCAGTCAAAGATCGATGAGCTCTATGTGCTAATTGGTACGCTTAGGATTCTGGGCTTGGAGGGTGCGGTACAGAGCTTCATCCCTAGATTGAGTGCCATTAAGCAAACTGTCACTGATGAGGTACAATAGTTTTCAGTGACAAACAATATTATTGAGCTAAGAAAACTTACCAAGACCTACGGAAAATCACGCGGTGTGACAGATATCAATCTGCAGGTCACGGGAGGTAATGTTTTTGGATTTTTGGGGCCAAATGGTGCTGGCAAATCTACGACAATTAATATGCTACTGGACTTTATTAGGCCAACAAGTGGACAGATAAAGCTTTTTGATAAAGACATCAAAAATAATGCAGTTGATACGCGCCGTCGTATTGGCTTCTTGGCTGGAGATATGGCGCTGGACAATAGCTTGACTGGCTGGCAACAACTGGAATATCTAG
>JAGQNK010000044.1:0-575 GCA_020428105.1 Candidatus Saccharimonadota bacterium | reverse complement strand
GCACTGATGCATAAACCAGAGTTGCTTATTCTGGATGAGCCAACCTCTGGACTGGATCCTTTGATACAGTCAGAGTTCAATAAATTGCTTATCGAGCACAAGAACTCTGGTGGTACGGCTTTTATTTCATCCCACGTACTGAGCGAAGTGCAGGAAATATGCGACACGGTTGCCTTTATCCGTGAAGGGCAAATCAAGGCAATTAGATCGATGGCAGAAATTACAAATGAGTCACCAAAAGATTTTATGCTGACAACAAATAGCAAGGACTTGAAGAGGCGCTTATCTAAATTGAGTGGCGTGACTTTTACGAGTGAAGATGGTAACAGTATTCAAGGTATATTTAGTGGTGACGTAAACGAATTGATCCGATTAATATCGGGCTACAGTATAGAAAACTTCACGTTGTCTGATACAGAGCTGGAAGCGGTATTTATGAAGTACTACGAGGGCGATAAATAGATGCTTGGTTCTATAGTTACAAAAACTATTTACGAGAAACGCTGGGCAATGTTGTGGTGGGGCTTGGCGATGTTTGCTTTGACAATATTTGTTGTAGCGATGTTTCCAACATT
>JAGQNK010000006.1 GCA_020428105.1 Candidatus Saccharimonadota bacterium | reverse complement strand
AATCAACCTAGCAAACAACCAGTCAATACAGGTCGTGGTAACGCATTACAGCGCATCAAGCAACTCCCCAAAAAACCACTGATAATTCTTGGCGTTGTCATCTTGGTTACTGGTTCAGTGGCTGGCGCTTACCAAATCGGCTTCAATCGAGGTCATGACGCCGGAAAGGCTCAGGCCAAGAAAGAACAAGTTACAAATCCATTCAGCTTACCGTTTGGTCAATCCCCATTCAGTACATTATTATCGGGCAAGATATCTAAAATAGACGATGACTCCATAACGATCGATAGCAACAAAGGCCAAAAGGAAACTATTCAACTGACTGACAAAACAAAAATAACCAAAAAAAATACCACCCTCAAAAAATCTGACCTAAAGGTCGGCCAAAAGGTGACAATCTTCCCAAACAGCCAAGACAAACAAACCGCTCTTAGGATTGTAGTACGCGATTATTGACACAACTAATGTCTTGTCGTTTTGATAATAATGTAGCAATCATGTATTTGTGAACTAGGCTATAATAATAAAGATGATTGTTATTATAGTAGTTTTAGGGGTTTTGAACTTGATCGGGCTTGGGTATTTAATTATACGCAAGAACAATACAAGTTTAGATGGCCCTTTGCGTGAAGAGTTTGCGCGTAACCGCAAAGAATTCTCTGAGGCGAACAAAGACTTGCGAGTTGAGTTATCTGGTAGGGTTGAACAATTACGTGATAAAAACGATGAAAAGCTGGAGCAAATACGCAAAACTGTTGAAGCAAGGCTAGAATCATTGCAAAAAGACAACGCTGACAAGCTTGAAAAGATGCGACATACCGTTGATGAAAAATTGCAAAGTACTTTGGAGAAGCGGTTAAGTGAGAGCTTCAAGCATGTTAGCGAGCGACTAGAGCAGGTACACAAAGGGCTGGGGGAAATGCAGGGCTTGGCTAGTGATGTGAGTGATTTCAAGCGTGTACTTACCAACGTCAAAACGCGTGGAACTTGGGGTGAGGTTCAGCTAGAGAATCTGCTGGAACAGATTTTTGTGCGTGACCATTACGATAAACAAGTCATGCTTAAATCTGGTAGCAAAGATCAGGTTGATTTTTGTATCAAACTTCCTGACAAAAGTTCCAAGTCTGGTTTTATCTACTTGCCGATTGACGCTAAGTTTCCTCTTGAAGATTACCAGAGACTATCCGCAGCTCAGGAAAAGGGTGATGTTGAGGCTGTTGGTGTCGCCACCAAAGCACTTATCACTCGAGTGAAAATCGAAGCAAAGTCGATCAAAGAAAAGTATATTCAACCACCCAAAACTACTGATTTTGCGATTTTGTATGTGCCGATTGAGGGTATGTATGCGGAGATTGTGCGACAGCCAGGGCTGTTCGAGGAGTTACAGAGGACTTATCGGGTAATTGTGTCTGGGCCAACTACGATAGCAGCAACTTTGAGTAGTTTCCAGCTTGGTTTTAGAACCCTTGCTATTGCCGAGCAGACCAGTCAGGTTTGGGAACTGCTAACTGGTATAAAGGGCGAATTTGGTAAGTTCGGAGATTTGCTAGACAAGACCAGAGAGAAGCTTGTTCAGGCGACCAAAACAATCGATACAGCCAGTTCCAAGAGTCGTACTATTGAACGCAAATTAGGTAAGGTGCAAACCTTGGCAGAAAAGACATCGGATTCGGGCGATCAATCAATATTAATCGAAGGGATATCAGACTAATGGCAAAAAAAGTAGCTTCTACGAAGCAAGCAAAACTAAGCAAATACTTTCCGTGGCTTTTGGTTGGTGGCGGCTCGTTAGGTCTGGTGGCGGCTTTTGTACTAACCCTGGAGAAGATTGCCCTCCTGAAGAACCCTGAGCATGTTTTGTCGTGTGATATTAATCCAATTGTTGCCTGTGGATCAGTGATCAATACCTGGCAAGCGAGTGCCTTTGGTTTTCCGAACCCACTGATTGGTATATTTGGCTTTGGCGCGGTTATTGTTGTTGGCGTGAGTCTGCTGGCTGGTATGGATATCAAAAAGGTGTGGTATTGGCGAACGTTCTGGGCTGGTACAGTGTTTGGCGCGGGTTTTATTCATTGGCTAGCATTCCAGAGTATATATAGGATTGGTGCCTTATGTCCTTACTGCATGGTGGTTTGGTCTGTAACTGTCCCTATTTTTTGGTACACTACCCTTTGGTTGTTGCGTGCAGGGTATCTCAAGCTCCCGTCTGGATATGGAAAAATCCAGGACTTTATGCAGAGAAATCATTTCGGTTTACTGCTTGCCTGGTATTTAATAGTTTTCTTTGCGATTATGAATCGCTTCTGGTATTTTTTCGGCTTTTAGTAGTTTGTTTTGATGTATTTTCGAGTAAGTCAATAATAAGGGCGGCCGTCCAAGAGAAGTTTGGCGCACCGTATGGCTTTCCGTCCAATGGACTAAAATATTCATAAAATCCTACTTGTTTGACCATATCAATCGTAGATTCACGAAGTGCTTCAGCATGGTCATCGAACCCATAACGTCGCAAACCGTCGATAATTAGCCAGTTGGTATTGACCCAAGTTGGCCCTTGCCAGTAACGGCGGTAATCAAAATACTGGTCGTTTACCGGAACGCTAGGAATAGGAAAGTGAGTACCAAACATTTGCTCATTCTCAATTGATTGGACGAGTTGTTGGGCTCGTTCTTTAGTGATGGTGCCAGCGTAGAGCGGCATCAATGTGCCTATACTCGGTTGCTTGAGAAGGCGATGTGACACAAACTCACGAGAGAAATACTGCGATGCATATGGATCCCAGAGTTGGTCTAGGGCTTTTTCGGTTTTTTGTATGCTTGTTGTCAGTTTTTCGGGAAGTTCTGCATTAATGAGTTCGGCAATGTTAGTTAGGTGCTGGTTGGCGCGTATTAAGATGGAGTTAAAAGTAATGTCTTCGATTGTAAATTGGGTTCTGGTGAGTATTCGTTTGATGTCATAGTTTTTCCGCCGGAGTCGACGCTGTGCGCTATAGAGTGCTAGTGCATCTGGTGTGGTCATTCTGTCCTTTGGTGAAACTGACTTTGTGTCGTTTCTCAGAAAATTGAAGGCGGTTGTCAGCCTGAGAGTATCCACTACTTTAATCCAAAGGGGCATTTGGTGATCTTGGAGTTCGTGCATCCAGGGCGGCGTGTTGTCTAGCCCGGTTTCCCAGGGATGCACAAGTAGAACTAGCCCTTCATTGTGAGGGTCACGTTCGTTGTATAACCACTCATGATAGGCCAATAGTGCAGGAAAGGTTGATTTATACCAGCTGCGGCGTTCGGGTTTCGATAACTCTTCTCCAAGCCTAACGATTGCCTCGGCTAACATAGGTGGCTGAGTTATTCCACTAGTAAATACATCATCCGGGGCGTTGGGGTTGACCCAACTTCGCCAAATATTGACACTATTGCTAGTTTTGCTGCCGGCTAAAATCATATTTGGCATCATGCCATTTGCCCATTGGCCCCGAAGAAGGCTGAAGATTTCGGTTTTGGCACGGTCGATGTCGTAATGACGAAGACCGATAGCAATAAAGCAACTGTCCCAGAGCCATTGATGTGGATACATAGAGCTGTTAACTGGGGCGGTATAGGCGCCTTTGTCATTCATCGACAGTACTGTTTTGGCCGCTTCGATGAAGTCTTGGTTTTCTGATGTCATACTCATCACTGATAAGTATATATCGTTAACGCTTAGTTGATAACATATTGCCAGCCCGGCTGCCATTTGCCCTGGGGACGCCAGTTTTCGATGATGACTTGCTCCCATGTTTTGTTGAGAGCGACGACTTCAATGGCAAGTTGAGTTGCCTCATGTCCTATTACTGCAATGTGTTGCTCGCCAAACTCGTTTTGTGCGTCCTGTAGAAATTCGCGGATGCGTTGCTCTACGTCTGTATAGCTTTCGCCATTTGGGTAAGGGTTGTGTATGAAATTGGACATCTCTTGTTTGAATTCTTTGTTTTGGCCATCGAAATCTCCGTAGTTAGCCTCTCGTAGGCGCCAGTCTTGACGCAAGTTATGTGTTTTGCCAAACCCTAGTTTGGCTGAGTCAATGGCGCGTTTTAGGTCGGATGAATACACGACAACAAACGAGTTGTCTTTGATAAAATTTGGTAGTTCTGTAGCTTGCTGAATTCCTTTTGTAGATAGCTCTCCCTGTAGCCAGCCAGTTGCCTTGTGTTTTTCATTGTCTGTTGTGGTGCTGTGAGCAAAGAATGTGAGCAACATTTGCTTACCTGAAGTTCGTGAAGTTGACTGGAAACTCAAAATCTGTAGATCGAACTAGTTGCATTGCAGATTGCAGTTCGTCCTTACTACTGCTCGTAACACGAACCGCGTCGCCCTGGATTTGAGTTTTGACTTTAGGAAGTTCATCTCGGATGAGTTTGGTGATTTTCTTGGCTTTGTCTTGATTTAAGCCCTGGATAAATGGCACTTCCTTGGTAGTTTTGAGATTGGCGGCTACAGCTTCCTTGGTGATATCCAGAACCTTTTGAGATTGTTCTCTAGATGCAAGCTTTTTACGAAATATGTCTAGGATTGCATCAATTTGCCACTCGCCGTTGCCGATAACTTTGATACCTGACTTGTCCGAATTTAGCCATTCTAGAGCAGCAGGTGTCCCCTTGAAATCGTAGCGTGATTGTATTTCGCGTTGAGCTTGGTCAAAGACGTTATTCATCTCTGCTTTATCGTATTCGGACACTATGTCGAAGGAAAAATTTGCCATATCCATTCTCCTTGTTACGGACTAATAGCTATATCTTATATGACAATGTACCCATGACACAATTTGTTGATGTGCAAGAAGTTGTATCTTTAGGGCGTGATATTCTATATACATGACGAAACGTGGAGAGGTAATGACGACAAAAGTCAGGAAAAAGAAAACATTGTTACCGTCAGGGGCGCCAAAGATGAGGTTCCACGTAATATCCTTGCCACATACACAGACAACTTTGGAATATGAGGCTTGTGCTTATACATCAAAGGCACGTAAGTTCTGTAACATGATGAAATCTTTAGGGCATGAGGTGTTCTTATACGCGTCTGAGGATAATGAAGCTCAAGTTGATGAATTAATTACTGTCGCCCCAAAGGCAGATCAGCAGAAATGGTTCGGTAACAATAACTTCAGGCAAAACTTTTTTAATATTACCTGGAGTCCGGATGATGAACACTGGCAAGAGACGAATAAACGTGCTGTCAAAGAGATAAAAAAGCGGATACGCAAAAAGGACTTTATTTGTGTAATTGCCGGTTTGTGTCAGAAGCAGATAGCTGATGCATTTCCAGAGCATATGACGGTAGAGTACGGCATAGGCTATGAGGGGGTGTTTTCTAGGTATAAAGTTTTTGAGTCCTACTCCCATATGCACTATGTTCAAGGTAGGCTTGGTGATGACAATGGACATTTTTATGATGTGGTTATACCAAATTATTTCGAGCCAGAAAATTTTCCATTTAAGGCAGAAAAAGAAGATTATTTTCTGTTTCTGGGTAGGTTTATTGAGCGTAAAGGGCCAGAGATAGCAGCTGAGGTTACTCGCAGACTAGGCAAGAGATTGGTAATGGCCGGTCAGGGTGTGCGTGAAATCAAGGGCAATACTATTGTTGGGGATACATTTTCTATTTCCGGTGATCATATCTTGCATGTTGGTCATGCAGACGTTCGTCAAAGGGCTGCATTGCTGAGAAATGCCAAAGCTACCTTTATGGCAACAACGTACCTAGAACCATTTGGCGGGGTGTCTATCGAAAGTTTGCTGTGCGGAACTCCGGTAATAGCAACAGATTTTGGAGCATTTGCAGAGAATATTCAGCATGGAGTTCACGGCTATAGATTTAGAACAATTGGTGAGGCGACATGGGCGGCGGACAATGTCGAAAAACTAGACAATAAAAAAATCCACCAGTACGCTGTGGATAATTTCGGAGTTGATCGGGTGAGGTACTTGTATCAGGCATATTTTGAGCAGTTGTTGACGTTGTGGGGTGACGGCTTTTATTCGAAGTGGAATACGGGTGTGGATGTTTATGATAGGTATCGCTAAATTTCGAAAATGACGCTGGTAATGTCTATGCTCATTGTGTAAAATAGTAAGCATAAGTTAAGGGTGTAAATGAACAAGAAATACAATGGCTAGGCTACCGATACCCAGTGGAGATGAAGGAGTATGGGGAACTCTACTTAATGAGTATTTGAGTGTATCGCATAATGACGACGGTTCTTTGCGTGAAGATGCGATTCCGCCTTCGGCGATTGACGGTGCTACTGGCGCGAGCGGGCCCCAGGGTGCAACCGGCGTTATTGGCTATACTGGCCCGCAAGGTATTCAGGGTTTGCAGGGCTTCACTGGAGCTACCGGGGTACAAGGCGTTCAGGGCCTTCAGGGCTTGCAAGGAGTACAGGGTGCTACTGGCCCGCAAGGTATTCAGGGTTTGCAGGGAACCCAAGGCGCCACTGGTGTTCAAGGAAATCAAGGCTCCACCGGTCCCCAGGGTCCGCAGGGTGCAACCGGTAGCCTAGGTCCTCAAGGCGCCACTGGTGTTCAAGGAAATCAAGGCTCCACTGGTCCCCAGGGTCCGCAGGGTGCAACCGGTTCTCAGGGCGCAACCGGTACGCAGGGTAACCCAGGGACAAGCGTTAATATTCTGGGCAGTCTCAGCAATCCCTCACAGCTTCCACCATCTGGTAATCCAGGCGACGCATACCTAATTAATGGTGATCTCTGGGTATGGTCAGGATCTTCATGGGATAATGTTGGCAACATTCAAGGCCCGCAAGGCGCAACTGGTGTAACCGGTGCCACGGGCGTACAAGGTCTACAAGGCGCAACCGGTGTAACCGGCGCCACTGGTTCGCAAGGTATACAGGGAATTCAGGGCCCACAAGGCGCCACCGGTGTAACCGGCGCCACTGGTTCACAGGGCATACAGGGAATTCAGGGTCTTCAGGGCCCACAAGGCGCAACTGGTGTAACCGGCTTTACAGGCGTAACTGGTGCCACCGGTTCACAAGGTGTAGCAGGCCCACAAGGGGCCACTGGTGCACAGGGAATTCAGGGTCTTCAAGGCCTGCAGGGTGTCCAAGGAGCCACTGGAGCACAAGGTGTACAAGGTCTTCAAGGTCCTCAAGGCCCACAAGGGGCCACGGGCGTAACAGGAGCTACTGGCCCGCAGGGTTCTGCGGGAACTAGTATAAATATCCTGGGTAGCTTGGCGGGAGTCGGCGACTTGCCACCATCTGGTAATCCAGGCGACGCATACCTAATTAATGGTGATCTCTGGGTATGGTCAGGATCTTCATGGGATAATGTTGGCAACATTCAAGGCCCGCAAGGTATCCAAGGCTTTACCGGAGCAATGGGCCCCCAGGGTGCTACTGGCGTAACTGGAGCTACTGGGGCGACAGGGGCAGTAGGCTCCACGGGCATTAGCTTCATGTGGCGTGATGCCTACAGTATAAGTTATAACGGTGGTTTGGGATATGCGCCAAATGATGTAGTGAGCTTTCAGGGTTCTATGTATGTTTGTATCGTAAATGGTACTACAGAAAGCCCGGATACCGCACCCGCAAAATGGGACTTGATGGTCTCTCAGGGTGCCACAGGCACACAGGGGGCCACGGGCGTAACCGGTGCCACAGGCACAGTAGGCCCTCAAGGAGCCACGGG
>JAGQNK010000060.1:1175-1917 GCA_020428105.1 Candidatus Saccharimonadota bacterium | reverse complement strand
TGGGCATGGGCATGACCATGGCGCCGGCAACAGAGTCGATCATGGGCTCCCTCCCTCTGGCCAAGGCCGGCGTCGGCTCGGCCATGAACGACACGACCCGCCAGGTGGGCGGTGCTCTCGGCGTCGCCATCATCGGCAGCGTGCTGTCCTCGGTGTACGGATCGAAGATCGTCGAGGCGCTGTCGGGCAAGGTCCCCGACCAGGCGCTCGACGCCGCTCGCAGCGGCGTGGGTGGTGCTCTGGCGGTGGCCGAACGGGCCGGTGATGCCGGTGACGGACTGGCCCAGCTCGCCCGCAACGCCTTCGTCGACGCGATGCACGGCGGAGCGATCGTCGCCGCGGTGGCCGCGGCGCTGGGAGCCATCGTGGTGTTCGTGTTCCTGCCCGCCCACGCCCGCCGGGAGGACGAAGAGGCCCAGGAGCGAGAGTTCGCCGCCGAGATGGCAGACGCCGCCGCCCACGGCGAGAGCGTCCGGAGCGCCCCGCAGCCGTGAGCGCCGCCGCCGGTCACGCCGAGCCGGCCACGTCGGGGCAGTCCCGCGCCCCCGGCCCGGGCCGGCCCCGCGACCCGCTGGTCGACCGGGCGATCCTCGACGCCGCAGTGGAGCTGCTGAGCGACGGCGGGATCGAGGCGATGACCATGGAGTCGGTCGCGACGCGGGCCGGAGTGTCCCGAGCCAGCGTCTACCGGCGCTACGCCAACCGGGTCGACCTGATGGAGGCGGCCTTCCACGCCGCCGCG
>JAGQNK010000060.1:0-943 GCA_020428105.1 Candidatus Saccharimonadota bacterium | reverse complement strand
GCCGACGTGGACCCGGAGCTGATGGCCGATGCCCTGGTCGGCGCGGTCATCTACGGGCTGCTCATGCGCAACGCGGGCCTGGGCCCGCGCCGGGTCGTCGATCTGGTCGACCTCGTGCTCGCCGGCGCCGCGGCCTGAACGAGTCGGGCATCCCGACCGGCACCATGGTGCGGTTCAGGAGGACCTGGTCTCGGACGGGTCCTCGGCGAGGATGCCGTAGATCGCCTTGCGGGCATCGTTGAGGATCCGGGTGGCTCGCTCGACCTGATCCACAGTCCCGGTGTGGGTGACCTGCTTGAAGGCCATGGCCAGCTGGGCGATGGTGCGCCGGACATCGACGGTGGCGCCGTCGCCGGCCACCGCATCCCAGGGGGCGGAGTCACCCTCGGCTGCCGCCCGGCGCCCGGAGTCGGTGAGGTGGAACACGTTCTTGCCGCCCTCGGGCTCGGATCGGACCAGGCCCTCGTCGGCCAGCATCTGCAGCGTCGGGTAGACCGAGCCGGGGCTCGGCTTCCAGGCGCCACCGGTGCGCTCATCGAGCTCGCTGATGATCTGGTACCCGTGCATCGACTGCTCGGCGAGCAGGGCCAGCACCGCGGCACGGACGTCGCCCCGGTTGGCGCGGCCGCCGGAGCGGGAGCGGTAGCCGCCCCGACCCCGACCGCGGCCGCTGCCTCTGATGGGACGTCCCCGCCCAACCCGACGGCCGAACGGATCATGGTGGTTGTTGTCGAGGTCGTGGTGAATGTCAGGGATGTGGCGGTTGTCCGGTCGCACGGTTGCGGCCCCTCTCGTTCCTTCGCCGGCCTGGATCGACCGGACATCTCGATCTGTCTCGATCGGTTGCGATATATCGTGATCGATCCCGTGCGGGTCCGTCAACACCCGACCGGGAATCAGTGGCCGGTTCGCTCAGGGGTCGAACGAGGGCTGGTCCCACCAC
>JAGQNK010000043.1 GCA_020428105.1 Candidatus Saccharimonadota bacterium | reverse complement strand
GGGAGAAGAATATATAGACATTGCATTTAAGGCTGCCCGTGTAGCAGACCCAACGGCAAAACTATACCTAAACGATTTTGGGTTAGAGAATGATGGCAAACGGTGGGATGCGTTCTTGAGCTTAATTATACGACTACAGGCGAGGGGTGTGCCAATTGATGGTGTTGGGTTTGAAGCCCATGTTTACCACGAACCAGCAGACACCATTGATCCAGCTGTACTAAAACAACATATTCAAACACTAGCTGCACTAGGAATTGATTCGAGAATTTCAGAAATTGATGTTCTGGGTGATGATCCAAAATTTCAAGCAAAACAATACGCCGATGTTTTGCAAGTTTGTGTAAGTGAACCAACATGTAAGTCATATGGGGTATGGGGTATTACAGATCTTTATGGATCAACCACACTTTCAGACCGATATCCGGTTATGCACGGTGATAGTCTGCTGTGGGATGTAAATTATACACCTAAGCCGGCATTAAAAAGTTTGAAAGCTGTACTTAGCCAACCTTAACATAGGACCTCTATATAGTTCTATAAGCCAGCATAACTGGATATTTTGACAGTTAAAAAAGTAAGCTAAATTAAAGCGAGCCTGAAATAAGGCAGTAACTATTCCTAGTTTGAATCCGGACTTCCGAGCCATAGTACATATGTGACAATTAGCACAGGATGCATTCACGCTATTGGGCTTCTTTTTTGCTATGATTATGTCATGAAGATTATTGTTGGTACGAAAAATCATAAGAAAGTTACTTCAGCAAAGAAAATATTTCAGGATGTTCTGTCACCTAATAGACTCACAGTCGAATCCTGCGACGCTCAATCTCTTGTCCCTAATGCACCGCACGACGAAGAGACTTACAATGGTGCAATGAATCGAGCCAAGGAATGCATGAATAAGTGCAGTGGTAATTATTATGTAGGCATCGAGAGCGGACTAGTTGAGAGGTACGGTTATCTTTTCGAAGAGTCATGGGCAGTAGTTTTATCTGATAATGGCGATTCATACATCGGATATTCGAGTGGTCTACTGATACCCCATGTTATTACAAAGAGAATGCGTCAAGGTGAGAAACACGATACAATCATGGAGTACTACGATAGGCTATTTGAACTACCTGAAGATAATCGCGATACATGGTCGCGATACACAGGCGGCAACATTAGCAGACAGCTTAGTCTAGATGAAGCACTACGCAACGCAATCATCCAACTAATGCCTTCTGATAGAAACTTATATATAAGTCCATCCTAGGTTTTGTGAGATTCGGGAACTCCCAATTTAAACAATTACAGCTGTGGATTTCATCCACTAGCGAGCGCTAAGTATAAGCAACGACGGAAACATACAGTTTTCTATGAAATACTAGCTACTGTATCTTTTACGAATTTGGTAGCGCCAAGTAAAGTAGGCAACACTGCCAATAGGAAACGGCAATAAGAATGTATAAATACGGTAGAGAAGAAGGGCGGCGGTAAATGCACTTTGCACTTGAGTGTTAGGAAAGTTTATTGTTGTCAGTAAAATTGTTTC
>JAGQNK010000005.1:43761-50427 GCA_020428105.1 Candidatus Saccharimonadota bacterium | reverse complement strand
TAGATAATATCGGGGCAACACTGTCAATTCCGTTTTATACTGCGTTTCCGACACCTGGCCATCCTGAAGGAGTTCATTGTGTCGAGACATCGCTTAAAATGATTCTCAAGTATTTTGAGCCAGACGAAGATTATTCCATCGAAGAACTTGAAAAGATCACTGGCAAACAACCAGAGAAAGGTAGCTGGAGTTTCCAATGGTCAATTTGGTTTACAAATCACGGATACACCATTAAACACTACACGACGTTTGACTTTAAAGCGTTCACGGATGAAGGTGTTGACTATATTCGACGTGAATATGGTAATGAGGTGGCAGATTGGCAAGAACAAAACTCAGATGTTGAGCTTGCGCGGTCACAAACCAAAGAATACCTCGATAAAGTTGAGATTGTGGCTAAAAAACCAACTATTGACGACATACATAAAGAACACGGGTCACGCTCTTTGGTTAAGCCAATGGTGAACAGCCGGGTACTAAATAACAAAGAGGGTTACGAGGGTCATTCAGTGGTGGTAATAGATGTAGATGATGAGAATATATGGTTCCACGATCCAGGACTGCCTGCATTCGAGAATCGAAAAGTTAGCTGCCAATTGTTCCAGGAAGCTATGGACAGTTTTGGTGGAGAGATGGATATAATAAAAAGACAATGAAGAATCATTTTTGTGTTTACTCGCATGGTTTTGGTGTCCGTAAAGATGACCGTGGGTTATTCTCCGACATAGCCAAGGCTTTTCCTGACTTCAAGCACGTTATGTTTGATTACAACGAGTTTGACGAGAGTTCTAACACACTGATTGCCAGACCGCTTGATCAGCAGGCTAACATTCTCAGCCAACAAATTGAGGCAGTGCGTCAGGAAGATCCGGAAGCTGTTATTGATATCATTGCTCACTCTCAGGGTTGTGTGGTAGCGAGTCTTGCAAAGCCCTCGAAGATTCGTAGAATTATCTTTCTCGCTCCACCAGCACAGTTTTTGGGTTTGGAAAAGCAAGATATAAATTCACTCAGACCAAATACTGTTACAGACGAGGACGGTACTATCCATATGCCTAGACGTGACGGCTCTACAACAATTATCAAAGATGATTATTGGAAAAGCTGTGAGGGTATTAGGCCTATCGAGTTGTATAACACGCTTGGAAATCTAACAGATCTAACTATTATCACTGCAACAAAAGACGAGGTGCTTGCAAATATAGACTTCTCAGGTCTGATGGAATCTATTAGAATCATAGAGCAAGAAGCAAACCACGATTTTACCGGTGAGTATAGAGAGTTGCTCCTTGAGCAAATTACAAAGGTGCTACAGAATGATTAAATATGTACTAAATTCTGGTGGCATCAAGAATGCGCCAGAGCTTAAGAAACAATTCCATCGAGAGATTATCAAAGATTTAGGTAGTTCACCAAAGTTTCTGCTCTGTAATTTTGCCCAAGCTCGTGAATATTGGGAGGTTAAGTTCCAAGGCTACTCCAATACCATAAGCGAAGATATGCCAGAGGGTGCTGTACCGACCTTTGAGTTAGCTATACCCGATAAGTTTGTCAATCAATGCAAGCAGGCAGATGTTATTTACTTTCATGGCGGTGATGAGCATTTACTACACTATTGGATGGAGCAGTTTGATGTACCAGCTATATTTGAAGGAAAGGTTGTCGCTACCAACTCCGCAAGCTCGGACATGCTCTCCGTTGCTTTTTGGACTTGTGACTGGCGTGAGGTTCATGAGGGTTTTGGAATTCTGCCTATCAAGTTTATTCCGCATTTTAAATCAAACTTTGGCGATGATGATCCTCGTGGTCCGATTGATTGGCAAAAAGCCTATGATCAGCTAGCTAACTATGGCGACGCAAGCTTGCCTATACTTGCGCTAAGGGAAGGCGAATTCAGGGTGTTCGAGAGATGAAGATAGATATTAGAAAAGTTGTCTTAAGTAACCTGCCCAATAACGGCAAGTATTATATTATAGCTGTTGATGGGCGGGGCGGAGCAGGCAAGACAACTCTCACAGAGTACATGTCCCGCTTATTACCAGATTTTACGGTTTTAAATGGCGACGAATACTTTGAACCTGCTGAAAATACTATTGCTTTCGGTGCATTTAATGAAGAACGCTTTGAAAAAGAAGTTCTAAAACGTCTCAGGAGAGGTGAAGCACATTTTGTTTATCATGCATATGAATGGGATAAAGAGCCACATCTTCAGAACAGAGAGCTAAAGATTACTAGCGGAATAATCATTGAACGAAATTTTAGTTTCGCCTTTAATCTGGATTACGATTTAAAGATATGGGTGCAAACTCCGGAAACAATTGCCCTAGAGCGTGGTCAGGAACGAGATGAGATGCCGCTAGAACAGGGCTATCGATCTTGGAAAGAAATCTGGCAACCGCTGGAGAATGCTCATTTTAATAAGTACAATCCACTTGAGACTGCCGATATTGTTATAGACGGCACAAAGCCATTCAAGAACCAGCTGTGAGCAAGTTATTACGGGAGCCTTGTATCGTGTAAGCTTTCTGTGGTTAGCGGGATAAAGTAATAAAGAGTCTATGTCATGAAATATGAAAGTTTGATAATGTGTAGATGTTGCGAAAGGATAGAAAATGAAAAAGTTGATTACTCTAAAGCCGCAGGATTTTTTGACAGATAGTACGCAAATTGATTTTTCCGGCTTTAGCAAAAGGACAGCAGCACGTGCTGTGCTGCTCAATAAGCAGGGTGAGGTATATCTTTTAAATGTTAGTAAACATGGTTATCACAAACTTCCAGGGGGTGGAGTTGATAAAGATGAAGAAATCGAACAAACTTTGGAACGAGAGCTTCTAGAGGAGGTTGGCTGTAGGGCAGAGGTACTTGTTGAATTAGGCGAAACGGTGGAATATCGGGCATATGATGATGGTGGTCTTGAGCAGGTTTCGTTTGCGTATTTGGCTAGACAGGTGGGTGAACAGGTGCCTTCTGCTCTGGAAGAGGGAGAAATTGAAGAGGGAATGTTTGAAGTAAGGGCCAAGAGCATAGATGATGCGATCGCTATATTGTCGCATGACACCCCTGACAATCTAGAGGGTAGGTATATTCAGAAGCGAGACATGTCTATTCTTGAGGAAGCTAAAAGAGTCTTTGCAAACATCAAGGGTGTTTAGATATGGGCTTTTCTATTGAGCTAGCCGAGAATAGGGATGCTCCAGTCATTCGAGAAGTTTATGATCAGGCAATTCAACACGCAAACTCTGTCGGTATGATAGACTGGCCAAGTCCGTTTCCGGAAAATACTATCAAGAATTTTTGCATTTCAAATGAATTGTTTGTAGTGCGAGCAGATGATGCAGAACAAGGCATAGTAGCGGCTTTTCGGCTCACCGAAGAGCCAAATCCCAGAATATGGGATGATCCAATCAAGGCTTTGTATATTGGAAAAGTGGCTGTTGGTGATCAAGCAAGAGGCATGAATTTGTTTTATGGAGATGTACTTCCCTATGTATACAAAATTGCGACTCAATCATCCATTGAGGAGATACGGTTAGATTGCCTAGCAGACAACCAGCGTTTACGAAATTTCTATACTCGTCACTTTGAGTATATGGGTGACAACAAGTTAATGAGTCAATTTGGCGATGAGCTTGAGGTGTCTAAGTTCTCTGCGCGTATAAATGTGTGAAGTCTCTGCACTAAACTTTACTTGAAACTATAGGCATAAGCGTTTTATACTGTAGCTAAAGTTTGCAATCTGAAACAAGGGGGTACAAGGTGTCAAAGACGAGAGTAGCAATTAATGGTTTTGGGCGCATTGGGCGAAATGCCTTCAAAGTAGCGTATGAGCGAAGCGACATAGAACTCGTGGCGATCAACGATTTAACAGATACGAAAACTCTGGCACATTTACTCAAGCACGATAGTAATTACGGTACCTATGGTCACGATGTTGGCTATGACGAAAAGAACATAAAAGTAGATGGTAAGTCTATACAGGTGCTGGCCGAAATGGATCCGGCGAAGTTGCCTTGGAAGGCTTTGGATATTGATGTAGTTATAGAATCGACCGGTTTTTTTGTTGACCCGGCTAAGGCACAGGCACATGTTGACGCTGGTGCTAAGAAAGTGGTCATTTCTGCCCCCGCCAAAGGCGAAGGGGCGCATACAGTTGTCCTGGGCGTCAACGAAGACGTTCTTGACGAAAGCGGCGCAATATTTAGCAATGCTTCTTGTACCACAAATTGTATTACTCCGGTTGCAGCCGTGATTGAAAACGCCTTTGGCATCGATAAGGCTATGATGACCACAATTCATAGCTACACAGCAAGCCAAAAGCTTCAGGATGCACCAGCTAAGGATTTGCGAGAAGCGAGAAGTGCTGCAGAAAATATCGTACCAACTACGACAGGTGCATCAATTGCAGCGGCTAAAGCTCTACCTCAGCTAGAAGGAATCTTTGGCGGTATGAGCGTGCGTGTTCCAACCCCCGTAGTATCGTTAAGTGATTTCGTGATATTGACTAAGCGTCCCGTGACCGTGGAAGAAGTGAACGATGCATTCCGAAAGGCTATCAAAGAACCATACTATCAAGGAATCTTGGACGCAACGGACGAGGAATTGGTTAGCAGTGATTACATTGGCAATAGTCATTCGGCTATAGTTGACCTCAGTCTTACAGCAGTGATTGGTGAAAATATGCTCAAGGTAGTTGCTTGGTATGACAACGAATGGGGTTATAGCAACCGATTAGTTGAAGTCGTGGCCGATATTGGCAAAGCACTTCACAAATAGCCACTTAACATACATAATTGTCATATATGAAAATAGCACTTACCACAGATCATGCAGGCATGGAAGTGGTCAGTAGTCTGCGGGAGTATATCCAGAGTCTTGGGCATGAGTGTGAGTACTATGGCCCAAGCGAGTTAGCGACGGATGATGACTATCCGGACTACATGTTCCCAGCCGCCAGGGCTGTGGCTAATGGCGACTGTCAGATGGGGGTACTTTTAGGCGGTAGCGGACAGGGTGAAGCTATAGCAGCTAATCGTATTGCTGGAGTACGTTGCGCGGTATACTATGGTTCCGTTAAACCAGTTGGATTGATTGATGTCAGTGGAAGTACGGCAACGGATGAGTTTGAGATTCTGAGACTTAGTCGACAGCATAATGATGCAAATGTTTTAAGTTTGGGAGCACGATTTTTGTCGTTGGACGATATGAAGAGTGCAATCAGTCTATGGCTAGCTACTCCGTTTAGTGGCGATGAGCGCCACCAGCGTCGGATAAGTAAGCTGGATAGTAGCGTGTAACATGGCGATTGTTTGTCCAACTGTTTTGGCCGGTGAACCACACGAATTTCGCGAACAGATAGAACGAGTTGCTCCTTTTGCTTCACGGATTCAGATTGACCTGATGGACGGGGCATTTGCGCCTACTAAGTCTGTGGCGCTGGATAGTATCTGGTGGCCGGAAGGTTTGGACGTTGATATCCATTTGATGTATCAAGAGCCAGAGCGATACCTGGAAAAGCTTGTCAATCTACGACCGAATATGGTCATCATACATGCTGAGGCAAACGTGGATCTGGTTAAGTTTGCAACTGCATTGCACGAAAATAATATCAAGGCTGGGCTTGCAGTACTGAAAGATACGCAAGTCAAAGAAGTTCAACATTTTCTACCAAACTTTGACCACCTGTTGATCTTCAGTGGAGATCTAGGTAGATTTGGCGGCCAAGTAGATATGAGCTTACTAGAAAAGGTTAGTGAGGCCAAGAAGATTGTTCCAAATATAGAGGTTGGTTGGGATGGTGGTATTAATGAAACGAACGCACTAGACCTATCTAATGGCGGAGTAGAGGTACTCAACGTTGGTGGTTATATACAACGTGCATCGCAGCCTGATAAAGCTTATGTTACAATAAGTTCATTGATTTCCTAAACACTATTAGCTTCAGCCACAGAAAATGAAACAAAGTCACATGACAATAGAAGACCTCGAGCGCAAAGCCCAAGACATTCGTATGGACGTTATCCGTATGCTCGAAGAGGCGGGTTCGGGCCACAGTGCAGGCCCTCTGGGCATGGCAGACATTCTGACTGCTTTGTACTTCGATATCATGCATTACGATCCCAAAAATCCTGACTGGGACGAGCGTGACATTTTTTTGCTCAGCAATGGCCACACCGTTCCAGTACAGTACGCAACTATGGCGCATGCTGGGTTTTTTGATAGAAAAGAGCTTATGACGCTGCGCAAGTTCGGTTCACGCCTACAAGGTCACCCAGAAAGAACTCGTTTGCCAGGGCTGGAAAACACTAGTGGTCCGCTGGGCTGTGGTTTGAGTCAAGCTTCTGGGATGTCTCTGGCTTTGCGTATGAATAATCAACAGAACAAGCGATGGATTTATGTACTGATGGGTGATGGTGAGTTAAATGAGGGCAATGTTTGGGAAGCGGCGATGCTAGCTGCTAAGTATAAGCTGTATAACATCGTTGGTATTATCGACAGGAACAATATTCAGATTGATGGTGCGACAGAAGACGTAATGCCGCTAGAGGATTTGCGTGACAAATGGGAAGCGTTTGGTTGGCATGTCCAGGAAATCGATGGTCATAATATCGAAAGTGTTATTGATGCCTGCTCGATGGCTCGGGCAATTACCGAAAAACCGAGCATAAT
>JAGQNK010000005.1:0-43655 GCA_020428105.1 Candidatus Saccharimonadota bacterium | reverse complement strand
ATGCAGGCAAAAGTAGCGTTGGCTGAACTACGTACCCTCAAGGGCAAGATCAGGAGTGAGCATGAATAATCAATATCTTGTTGACAATATCCTGTCTATAGAAATTACTAAGGAGCCCAATCGCAAAGGCTTTGGACGCGGACTGCTAAAAGCTGGCCAACTGGACGATAATGTAGTCGCTGCATGTGCTGATTTGACTGAATCAACTCAGATGCATTTGTTTCGTGATGCATTTCCCGATCGATTCATCGAAATAGGCGTGGCCGAACAAAATCTTGTGACAGTTGGGTCTGGCCTAGCATCGCAAGGAAAAATCCCCTTTGTTAGTAGTTACGCAACCTTTAGTCCAGGGCGTAACTGGGAGCAGATTAGGACAACGATTTGCCTAAATGACAGGCCGGTCAAGATAATTGGTTCACACGCCGGGGTATCGGTTGGACCAGATGGCGCAACTCACCAGATGCTAGAGGATATCGCAATCATGCGAGTTTTGCCAAATATGGTAGTGATTGCCCCATGCGATAGTGTCGAAGCTGAGAAGGCTACGCTTGCAATGGCAAAAGACAATCGACCAACCTATATGCGGTTAGCCAGGGAGGCTTCGGCGGTCATCACTACACTAGATGCTCCTTTTGAAATTGGTAAAGCTTATGTTTATAGCGAGGGATCAGATGTGACCATTGTTGCTACGGGTACGATGACCTATCAGGCTTTGATTGCTGTAGAAAAATTGCGCAAGGACGGTATTAGTGCAGAGCTTGTACATTGCCCCACGATTAAGCCACTCGATGACAAGACTATATTAGGAAGCGTTCGTAAAACCGGAGCTGTCGTGACAGCTGAAGAAGCACAGATGAATGGTGGTTTAGGTAGTGTTGTTGCAGAGCTATTGTCAGAGCATTTGCCAGCGCCATTGTTCCGTATAGGCGTAAAGGATAGATTTGGTGAATCTGGAAAGCCCGATGAGCTTGCAGAGAGCCTTGGATTAACTGCCAAACACATTGCACTTGCAGTACATTCAGTAATAGAACGTAAAGTCAAAGGTGGGGTGTAGATATGTCATTGACATTAAGACAAATGAGAGAGAACTGCCAGCAGGCTCGCGAAGCAATGCAGCGTGCCAGAGAACAGAGTTTTGCGTTAGGCGCCTTTAATATCGACAATCAAGAAACGTTGATAGCAATAGCAAGAGCTGCGAAGGCAAAAAATGCACCGCTTATGGTAGAAGTAAGTCAGGGTGAGGTCGATGCGCTTGGCCTTGATAATGTTCGCGACATGGTGGACAACTACAAACAAGAGTACGGCGTAGAAATGTATATCAACCTTGATCATAGCCCAACGGTTGCTGCGGCAATTGCTGGTATAGAAGCCGGGTATGAATTTATCCACATTGACATAAGTCAGGCGCGTAAGGACGCGACATTAGATGAAATCATCGCAGAAACTCGCCAAATTGTGGACTATGCGCGGTTAACCGGAGCGATGGTGGAAAGTGAACCACATTACTTTGGCGGTTCGTCAAACCTACATACAGAGAAAATTGATTATAACGAGATCAAAAAGACATTTAGTACGGTGGAAGGTACTCGGTCATTTGTGGAAGCGACCGGTGTTGATACCTTTGCGGCAGCAATTGGTAACTTACACGGTAAATATCCTGTGCCCAAAAAGCTAGACATTGATCTACTACGTGAAATTCGTAGTGCCATTAATTGTAATATCTCGTTACACGGTGGCAGTGGTACTCCAGGGCACTATTTTGTAGAGGCAGTGAAGGTCGGGGTAACCAAGGTAAACATCAACTCTGACATGCGCGTGGCTTACCGCAAGACGCTAGAGCAGGTACTTGAACAGAACAAGTCCGAATATGCAGTGGTCAAGCTCATGGATGAAGTAATCGAAGCGGTTCAAGGTGTAGTAGAGAGCAAGATAGATATGTTTAATGCTACGGACAAAGCTCGACCGTAATTGAGCTAGTAAAATTGACAAGCAATGGGTAATATAAGAACAAACATAAGCACTAAGAAGCAATAAAGGTGGGATAGATGGCACTAGAAGTTTTATCAGTAGGTGATGTTGTAATCGATGCGTTCATTAAGCTTTGTGATAATCGAGCGCAAGCTTACGAGAATGAGCATGGCAAATGGCTTGCTATGCCATTTGCTACAAAAATTCCGTTCGAGAAAGCCGAAGTAGTTAACGGAGTCGGCAACGCGGCGAATGCGTCGGTTAGTTTTGCGCGATTAGGTATTCATAGCGGTTTGGTGAGTAACGTAGGCAAGGATCAGTATGGCCGCGATATTATTGACGCTCTGGAAGACGAACGAGTTGATACCCGCTTTGTGCGCATCAATAACAAAAAGATCACCAATTATCATTATGTTTTGTGGTACAAAGATGAGCGGACAATTCTAATCAACCACGAGGAGTATAACTATCAATGGCCACGTTTTACCAAAGCTGACATACCGCAATGGATTTACTTCAGCTCTATTAGTAAAAATGCATTGGACAAATACCACGACATGGTAGTTGACTGGCTAGACGATAATCCAGAAGTCAAATTGGCCTTCCAACCGGGTACATTTCAGCTAGAGGCTGGTGCAAAAAAACTGGCAAAGGTTTATGCTAGAACGGAAGTACTGGCCGTTAACCGAGAAGAAGCGGTTATGGTTTCTGGTGGAAATTATGAAGACTTGCATGATTTGATGGACAGACTACATGCCCTTGGTCCAAAGATCGTAGCAATTACAGACGGTCCGGCTGGTGCTTATGCCTCGGATGGGAAGGATCGTTTCAAGATGCCGCCATACCCCGATCCGAAAGCTCCCTATGAACGAACTGGAGCGGGTGATGCCTTCACGTCAACCTTCGTGGCCGCTATCATCAAGGGAAATACTATTGAAGGCGCATTGCAGTGGGCTCCAATTAATTCTATGAGTGTCGTACAAAATGTTGGTGCGCAAAAGGGCCTACTGACGGAGGCCCAACTAGAAGAGTATCTAAAGAACGCTCCAGAATGGTATAAGCCAGAACGATTTTAGCAGTTTGAGTTACTGCCGGTTTTTACGTTGGTTTGAAAAATATTGGTGTAGTGACCAACCGCTTTTGATTGACTCATGGGTGGAGTGACCTAGTCCGATCGCCGCAGCTGTTTTGCCGATTGCTGGCTTTGCTAAAGGAGAAAGCGCAAAACCAACTGCTAAGTATTGCTTGATAGCTTTTTGCTTGCCAGATTCTTGTGCCCTTGTGTCGATGCCTTGTATGTCGGCTGCTACACGATCGGCGGTAGTTGCTACGTCGCGTGCTATGGTTATACCCGTAGCTACAGCAATAGCATTAGCATACGCAGTGTTGCCGTTATTGCGCTCTCGACTGGCTATGGCTGCCATCGTGCCGTCAACTAAGCCTTTATCTGTGAGATGATCTATGTATGATTGAACTGGTCTGGACACATCTTCATCCTTGTGTTGTAATTTGCGCCCCCAACGAGCAAGCCTGCCTTCCATGTCTGTGAGAGCAAGTAGAGCAAAAGCACCAACAGTCTGCCAGGACTGATAGTTTTCAGTAGCGACAATGTGTCGATTGATAGCAACTGCACCTACTCCACGTATAGCTGTTAGGCAATTGGCAACCTGTTCGGCAGCAATACCAATAGATGGATATGTGGTGTGCGTAATAGGTGGAGTGTCTTGGAGTCCAATTTCGATTTTTGGGTATTCCAGTTCTATGTTCATCGTCCACTATCCTATCTGTCATACTGATAATATGCAAGCGCTTATGGCTTTACGGCGCCATCATACTGGAGTATTCTAAAGATAACTATGTGCAAAGTATTAGCTGAACTATTGGGCGTGGATGATCCATTGTTTTCTATTGGCATACATCAGCTTGAAGCGGCTAGTGGACATTCGGGTACTGATGTGCGTCTATATTCCGAGATTATTCGAAAAGTCCATCAAAAAACCAAAGAACTTGGCCTTGACCCCAAAGACACTACTGCAAGGGAGCTTTATTATGCGTTAGTTGAGCTTGCTGGTAAACATGATGAATTTCTGGCTCGACGTCTTGGTGCCACAGACCCAACGGATGTGCAAGATATCCTTCCTAGGATTGTTCGGTTTGTGAATACTCTACATACCTCCAAGTCAGCGTGGGTTTTGAAAGTGCCGGCCGCAAAGCGCCTCTTGAAGCTGACGCCGCCCAAGAAGATTATGAAGCAATTGGGTTATCGTTCCATCGACTCAATGTTGAAGAGGGAGTCAATAACCGAGATATTTGCGGCTATGAGGTTTGTGGAGACGGCGGAATGGCTACAGATGTTTACGCGTAAATATAAGTATCTTTCACCGCAGGATTTCGAATCCAGGGCAATTGAGTTCATAAACCTGGATGCCAAAAAATGGGGAGTTACAGCAGAGGCATATGCCAGGAAACAACGTCACAATGTTACCCATATGAAAGAAATCGGGGTCATCGCTCTTATGCCATTGCCTGTTTCACGAATGCCCGGTATTACATTGGTCGTCTTACCACTGCTACTGCATTATCTGAACGAAATACGAATGTACAGTACTTTTTTCAAATCTCAGCAAGTACAGTCAGATTTTGGCGAAATTATTGTCAAGACACTAATCCATGACCCTAGAGATCACGCTAAAGTAGCCGGTCACGATGTCCACTGGCGTGATGTACAACGACATTTTGGACGAAAAGGCGGCGGTTTGGCTGATATGTTCGAGCCGCATATCCAGTCGGAAGATTTATTTTGGCGTAAGGCAGAGGAGGTCATGTATAGGATCGAACCAGCATTGCATTTTTGGAACGAGATGGACTATGTGGCGCTAAAGACCAAAGATGGGGTTGTGAGTTTTTGTTTGACGGACATTGCAGTGTGCTACGTCAATCGTCTGTCTTTTGAAAACAGAGTTGCTCATCAGTTTAGGGCAAGTCTGTGGAGTGAACTGTTTGTTAGATATATCGGTCAACCAGCAATTGAACAGCAAATCCTACATCAACTAGCTGATAGCGCTGGACAAGTAGCCGGAATAGATAACTCACTTGAACAAATGTTCTTGTAAGAGTCTGATAATGCATCAGGACGCTAAATGTGTGCAGTCATATGAAAATTTCTGCCAACTATGTTTGAAAGACGTTGCTATAATGTAATGATGAATGAGTTTGAGTTACGGTCAGACTACAAACCAACGGGAGATCAGCCGACAGCAATTGCTCAATTGACGGACTCACTGCATAAAGGCGTCAAAGAGCAAACCTTACTCGGCGTAACTGGGTCAGGTAAAACTTTCACAATGGCAAACATCGTGCATAATGTTCAAAAACCAACCCTTGTGCTAAGTCATAATAAAACTCTTGCTGCACAGCTATACAGCGAATTTAAGCGTTTTTTTCCAAACAACGCAGTGCATTATTTTGTAAGTTATTTTGACTATTATCAGCCAGAGGCTTACATCGCTCGTAGCGACACTTACATAGAAAAAGATTCGGCAATAAATGAGGAGATTGATCGTCTGCGACATGCGGCGACAAGTGCGTTACTCTCACGTCGTGATGTGTTGATTGTAGCTAGCGTAAGCTGTATTTATGGAATTGGCTCGGTAGAGGATTACGGCGATATGGCCGTAAAGGTTGTCCGTGGAGAGCGCCGTGTTCGAGATAAATTATTGCGCCAACTAACGGATATTCAGTATCAGCGTAATGATATTGACTTCCATAGAGGCACATTTCGTGTTCGCGGTGATGTAGTAGATATTTTTCCTGCCGGTGAGGAGATAGCTTATAGGGTGGAAATGTTTGGTGACGAAGTGGACAGAATCACCAAAATAGATCCTCTGACTGGAGAAATACTCGCTAACCTCGAGGATGTAACAATCTTTCCTGGTTCGCACTATGTCACACCTCAAGATAAGTTAAAGCTGGCAATCGGGCACATAGAAGAGGAACTTGAGCAGAGGTTGCGGTACTTTAAGTCAAATAATATGTTAGTTGAAGCTCAGAGGCTAAATCAGCGGACGCAGTTTGACATAGAGATGCTTCAGCAGACAGGTTTCGTAAAAGGTATAGAAAACTATAGTCGGTATTTGACAAATAGAGAGCCTGGGGAGCAACCAGCAACTTTGTTAGACTATTTTCCAGATGATTATTTGATGATGATTGACGAATCGCACATGACTATCCCACAGGTGCGAGGTATGTACAACGGTGATCGCGCCCGAAAGGAAGTCCTAGTAGAACATGGATTTCGGTTGCCGAGTGCACTCGATAATCGTCCATTGACCTTTACGGAATTCGAAAAGCATGTCAATAAAGTTATTTACGTCAGTGCAACGCCAGCTCAGTATGAATTAAGCCGCAGTCCCGAACCTGCGCAGCAGGTGATCCGCCCAACAGGACTACTAGACCCGCCTATTGAAGTACGGCCAATTGAGGGACAAATTGACGATTTGATTTATGAAATTAGAGCAACCATAGACAAACATCAACGTGTGTTAGTGACTACGCTCACCAAAAGAATGGCTGAAGATTTGACCGAATACCTGCAGGACATCAAAATAAAGGTCACGTACCTTCACAGTGATGTAGACACGTTGGACAGGACAGATATTCTGCGAGATTTACGGCTCGGAACATATGATGTAGTGGTAGGCATTAATCTACTGCGTGAAGGGCTGGATTTGCCGGAGGTATCGCTGGTGGCGATTCTCGACGCTGACAAAGAGGGCTTTTTGCGTAGCGAACAAGCATTGATCCAGACCGTTGGTCGAGCGGCGAGGCACGTTGATGGTCGGGTTATTATGTATGCCGATCACGTAACCGGTAGCATGCAACGTACTATCGATGAAACCAATAGGCGCCGGCAGATACAGGAAGAATACAATACTCAGCACAGTATCACGCCCACAGGTATAGCTAAAGAAATCGAGAAGGGCTTGCGTCCTGATCTTCCAGAAGAGGCTAAAAAGGCAAAGCTCGATCTCAAGAAAATACCTAAGGACGAGTATAAGCATCTTATCAAAGACCTGTCAGCCCAAATGGACATGGCGGCTGCGAATCTGGAGTTTGAGAAAGCCGCTGAGTTACGAGATATAATTTCTGATATAAAGGCTAAGATTTAATTTTGGCGAACGAGCTGTAATCTTGCTTGATTGTTGTGTTTTAAATCTGCAGTAATATTGACTAACTCATGAGCTACAGTTTCAGGTTCAAGCTGTGGCCAGACATGATTTGCAAGCGGGTTTGGGAACTCGTAAAATGCGTCAAATAAGTGTGCAGACTTTTCTCGGACTCCTTCGACTGGAAAGAATCGATCGTCAGCAAATTGGAGCGCAGCTGACTTTACGCCAAGACTTCCAAGGATGGCAACTTTCTCTCTAATATCGCCACTTCCGACCGTCAGGCCTTCTGCAAGCGTGCGCCAAGGATTGCGTGCCATGTAATGAATAATGTCTTTGAGTGAACGAACATCACTTCGTTGTCGTATGTCACTGATTGCCGGGATTATTTCTGCTCTAACGACACTTGGCGCTCTTTTGGCCATGTCTAGGAGTGTGTGTCCGTCAAGACCGGCTGCGGCCATTGCAGTAACGGTATGGAAGTACTCCGGCTTATGTAGAGCCGCACTAACAACAGCGGGACCTCCCATTGAATGTCCTACGGCATCGACTTTTTCAAAATCGTCGATTAAACCATATCGTTGGATTATGTCCTTAGACACCGCATAGGTTGCCTGGGCGAGAAGTCTGTCGGGGTGTAGTAGGTGTGTTGGGTCAAACGAGGCAGAGATTGTTTGTGTTCTCGGTGGGCGAAAAGTGACTGCAGGTCTGCCGTGTACACTTAGTGAGTTCCGGAGTTCACGGTAAGCTGGCTTGATGCCACCATAACCTGGTGTGATGACGATTGGGTCGGGATCAGTGATGTCCTCTGGTCGCTCATAGGTGTAGCGGATAGCTGCGCCTCCAATATTCACTAATCCTTGTCGCACTAGACTAGTATTGTCGCCCCTTTCAAAAACAAAAGCGCCCTCTTCTGTATGATGAGGGCGCACGATGGGCGGTTCTTGTAAGCTGCGGTTGCAGCAGCTTGTTTCTGGAGTTGTGCAGTGATCGACTAATGCCATTTTTGTTCCAGTTCTTATGCTTGTAAATATCGTACGAGCATAGTTTGGATTTGTAAAGCATATTTTTGTCGGCTTTGATATACTGGTAGAAATGGTAGAACTTACGAATGAAGATGTATTAAAGTTGGCTCGGCTTGCTAGATTAAGGCTGAATGACGATGAATGTGGTGTATTCAAGAAGGAAATCAGTTCAATATTGGGTTATGTTGAACAATTAGACAAAGTTGATCTGAAGGATGTTGTGCCTACTTACCAAGTCACTGGACTGACTAATGTTACAAGACCCGACACAGAGATTGATTATGGTGCATCTACCAAAGAACTATTGAAGAATGCTCCTGCGTTAGAAAATAATCAAATCAAAGTAAAGAGGATGTTGGACAGATGATAAGTCAGTGGGACTCCATCGCCGACACCGCAGATCAAGTTTTAACAGGTCAGGTTAGTGCCACCGAACTTGTGCAACGGTCTTTGAGTACTATAGCGGACAAACAAGAATACAACGCTGTAATCGCTACTATTGCTGAGCGTGCTAATGAACGTGCGAAAGAAATAGACACAAGAGTGGCAGCAGGCGAAGAGGTCGGACGATTAGCGGGTGTACCGTTTGTTGCGAAGGATAATTTCTTAGCATTTGGCGCAGAGACAACCGCAGCTAGCAATATTTTAAAGGGTTTCGATGCTCCATATCAAGCAACGGCAATTGAGCGTCTCGAGGCAGAGGGGGCGATATGTGTTGCCAAGGCCAATCTAGACGCCTTCGCGCATGGTTCAAGCACCGAAAATAGTGATTTTATGACCACGAGTAATCCGCATGATAAGAATAAGGTTCCGGGCGGTTCATCCGGTGGTTCGGCTGCATCAGTGATCCTCGATATGGCACCGTTTGCGCTTGGTACAGATACTGGTGGGTCAATTCGATTGCCGGCATCATTTTGCGGGGCTGTTGGCTACAAGCCAACTTATGGATTAGTTTCTAGGAGTGGTGTAGTAGCTATGGCTAGTAGTACTGACGTTATCGGTCCCTTGACTCGAACGGTAGAGGATGCGGCGATTGTCATGGATGTAATTGCTGGTCGCGACCCGCTGGATAGTACGACAATTGATCGTGATGAGGTTTCGTATACATCCTTGCCTAACAATCTTGCTGGTCAAAAAATTGGCATCATCAAAGAATATATGACTGACGGTCTAGAGCAGGCAGTACGCGATAGGATTAACGAGTCTGTCGAAAAGCTGAGAACTGCAGGTGCAGAATTAGTAGAGGTGAGTTTACCATCCATTGAATTAGCGCTTGCTTGCTATTACATCATTATGCCCGCAGAAGTCAGCAGTAATCTTAGTCGATACGATGGACAACGTTATGGCTTCTCACATCCGGAGGCTGCAACCTTAGACCAAAGTTATAACTGGAGTCGTAGTGAAGGATTTGGTAATGAAGCAAAGCGACGGATAATGATCGGTACTTATGTGCTGAGCAGTGGTTACTACGATGCTTATTACAACAAGGCACAAAAGCTACGTACTAGGTTGATAGATGAGTTCAACAGTGCATTTTCTAGGGTGGATTTTTTGCTAGGCCCAACAGCGCCAACAACTGCATTTGACATCGGAGCTAACATAGAAGATCCTTTACAGATGTATTTGACCGATATCATGACCGTGGCTGCAAACTTGGTTGGAATTCCGGGGATATCAATTCCTGCAGGTCAAGCTGGTGGCATGCCAGTTGGGCTACAACTACTTGCCCCGCAACGTAAAGATAGAGAATTATTAGGATTGGCTTCAGAAACGGAGAAAATATTAGTATGAATTCATTAAGTTTAGAGATGCTTGCATTAATTATCGGTGGTGTCTGTCTTGCCCTTTTGTGCTTGCTTATAATTGCTATTCGTATTCCTAAGAGACTCAAGAGTGATTATTTTGTTTCATGTTGGAAAGATTTACAGCTACACTGCAAGGACAAAAAGACATGGCCACAAGCACTTCAAGAGGCTGATAAGCTTTTGGACAAGGCGCTAAAAAAGCGCAAGTTCAAGGGCAAGACGATGGGTGAGCGTATGGTTTCAGCTCAGAAGACGTTTACGGATAATGATGCTGCGTGGTTTGCTCATAATATCAAGAAGAAGTTACTTGCAGACCCAAACTTCAAGCTCAGGGAGTCGGATGTCAAAGACGCACTTGTTGGCTTTCGTCAAGCCTTGCGTGATTTAGGAGCTTTGCCAGATGGTAAGACCAGAGATTCGTAGTGGTTACCGCGTAACTATTGGTATTGAGTGTCATGTTCAACTCAAAACCAAGACAAAGTTATTTTCAGCTGTCGGTAATGACGCTAGGGAGGCGCCGGCTAACACACTTATTAGTCATATTGACCTTGGTATGCCTGGTGCCTTGCCGGTACTTAACGAGGCGGCTGTTGTTCTTGCATCTAGGGCGGCTTTTGCATTGGGTACCAAACCACAACCGTTTAGTAAATTTGACAGAAAGCACTATTTTTATCCAGATTTGCCAAATGGATATCAGATTACTCAATTCTATGACCCAATCATCAAAGGTGGCGTGGTGACATTTGATGTAGCCGGAGAGCAGAGACAAGTTCGTATACACGAGGCTCACCTTGAGGCAGATGCTGGTAAAAGTACCCACCCTGTTGGCAGGGATTATAGTTTGGTTGATTTGAATCGTGCTGGAACACCACTGCTGGAAATTGTCTCTGAGCCAGACATACATTCATCAGAGGATGCAAGGGCTTACGCTAGGGAGCTTTATCTGCTTGTTCGCTATGCTGATGTATCGGATGCTAGTTTGTATTATGGCAATATGCGCTTTGATGTAAATGTAAGTGTTAGCAAGACCGATGAGTTAGGTACCCGTACTGAGACGAAGAACTTGAACAGTTTTCGTAGTGTTGAGAAGGCAGCTGAATACGAGATTGATCGTCAAATTGCTCTATTGGAATCAGGTGAAGCCGTGGTTCAGGAAACTCGTGGCTGGGATGATAGCAAACAGGAAACATTTAGCCAACGAGGCAAAGAAGAAGCCCATGACTACCGTTACATGCCGGATCCAGACTTGCCGCCAATAGTATTGTCTGACGATATGATAGCAGAGTTTCAAAAGTCAATGCCGTTATTGCCAAATATTTATCGTGATGTTTTAAAACACTTGGGCTTGGATCTGGCCACTATAGAAACTTTGATTGATAGTCCTGCGAATACTAAATTGGTCAAAAATGTCTTAGATGAGTCTGATGCACAACACGCGAAACGTGTAGCCAACTGGTTAGTCAATGTAAGTACCGAAGACGATGACGATAGTCAGCAGTCGGACAATCGTGTAAGTGCAGAAGCTGCTATCAAACTGTCAAAGATGGTGAGTGACAACAAGCTTAGCTCAACTTCAGCTAAAGAAATTTGGCAAGAAATATTGGTACAAGGTGGTGACCCTGAGGCCTTAGCCCAATCGAAGAATCTCTTGCAGGTATCTGACCAGGGTGAAATAGCAAGCATTGTTCAAGCTGTGCTCGCCGAGAATCCCAAAGCAGCTGAGGACATCAAAAATGGTGAGATGAAAGCCATTGGTTTCTTGGTTGGTCAGGTCATGAAACAATCCAAGGGCAAGGCTAATCCAACGCTTGCACAGGCTGTCATCAAGGCACAGTTGGGCCTTTAGACGTGCTACAATTGTTTATATGAGCAATGCAATTAAACCTGTTCGTAAGGCTGTCATTGCGGCGGCTGGCTTTGGTACTAGATTTTTGCCTCAGACAAAAGCGATGCCTAAGGAAATGTTACCCTTGGTGGACAAGCCAATCATCCAGTATATCGTCGAGGAGCTAGTCCAGTCCGGCATAGAAGACATTGTGATCGTAACCGGCTACCATAAACGTTCAATTGAGGATCATTTCGATCATACGAGTGCTGAGCTTAGGTCGAACCTCAAAAGGAGTGGTAAATTTGAGTTATTGGAACAAACACGCAAGATTTCACAACTAGCAAATTTCGCTTATGTGCGGCAAAAAGGACCATACGGTAATGGTACGCCGATATTAAATGCTGAACACTTAATCGGTGACGAACCATTTATCTATACGTTTGCTGACGACTTTGTTGTTGCTAGTCCACTGCGATTCAAGCAGATGATTGATACATATTCTCGAACAGGATCAAGTGTCTTGACTTGTATTAGGATAAAGAATGATGACGATTATGATCGATACGGTATAATTGCCGGCAACGAAGTAGGAGAAGGGCTTTTTAACGTACGGACTATCATTGAAAAGCCTGGCCGTGACAAGGCGCCAAGTAATTTGGCTAGCGTAAGTGGTTATCTTTTTACACCGGATATATTCAATCATCTGCATACTGCTTTGGAGACCCTGGAGCCAGGTAAGGAGTTTTACCAGCAGACGGCCATGCAGACCATGATTGATAGCGGTAAAGAAATTCTCGCCTGCGAAATAAAGAATGGACGGTATTATGATACTGGTAACAAACTTGAGTATCTAAAGACAGTTGTAGAGTTCGGTATAAATCATCCAGAAATTGGAGATGAATTCAAAGACTACATCAAATCAGTTTCTGTTGTATAATTGATTTACCATGGAGAGTGCACAGGAAATTCTAATAATAATTTTGGCATCTGCTTTGGCTGTATTCTTGTTGCTGGCCATCACCTTGATGATTATTTGTATCAAAATTGCTAGACATGTTAGGCGTATCTCGCAGAAAGCTGAACATATTGCTGACAAAGCTGAGAATATCGCAGACTTTATGAGCGGTGCTACAACGCCCCTTGTTATAGGTAAAATTATTACATCAATGACTGAAATGTTTGGTAGCAAAACAAGCAAGAGAAAGCGAAAGGATTAGATATGAGCAAGCGTAGCCGAAATGTAGCACTCGGTACCTTGCTATTCGCATTGGCGGGTTATATTGCTGGTCTGCTTACCGCTCCAAAAAGTGGCAAAGAAATGCGTCGAGATGTTCAAAGACAGGCCCAAAAAGCTAAGCTGGAAGCGGAAAAGACCCTCAAAAACCTTCATAGCGAGTTGAGTGCTATGATAACAAAGGGCAAGTCAAAGGCTGGCAAAGCCAAATCAACTACAAAAGCAGAACTTGGCAAAGCACTGGACAAGGCCCAGAGAGCAAAGGACAAGGCACGAGAAATCCTTAGTGCTGTGCACGAGGGCGATGCGGAAGATGAAGATTTACAAAAAGCGATTAAAGAAGTGAATGATGCAATGTTGCACCTCAAAAAGTATGTGGGGAAAAATGACCAAACCAAAAAATAAGCGCACCAATAAAGAATACGAGGAACTGGGTCGACGTCTAGATAATATCTATCTGACAGGATACATAGACCGTAAGGAAATGCTCAAGATGAGTTTTCTTCGGGGTATGGCCACTGGTTTGGGTGGAGTTATAGGTGCAACTATCGTCGTTACATTATTATTGTGGGCGTTATCATTGTTTGACACAGTTTGGTTTATTGGCCCAATCGCAAACAATGTCAAAAACACCATTCAATCGCAAACCGATAAGTAATTTGTTGTAATTTATAGCGTCGTCATTTTGTCAAAAATCTAATAAAATAGATTGATAAGAGGGTATTGATTTGGCGAAAATAAAGAGCTTAAACAACTCAGACTATGTGCATCTGCACAATCATACTCAATATAGCCTTTTGGATGGATTGACTCAGGTTGGTCCTCTGATGGATTTTGTCAAAGAGCAGGGTATGGAAGCCGTTGCTATGACGGATCATGGTACACTGTCTGGCGCTATCGAATTTTACAAAGAAGCAAAAGTGCGGGGTATTAAGCCAATTATTGGTATAGAAACCTACATTGCGGCTCGCAAACACACCGACAAAGATCCTCAAAAGGATAAGAACCGCTACCATCTGATTTTGTTAGCCATGAACGACACGGGTTACCAGAACCTGATGCAACTAAGTACCAAAGCAAATTTAGATGGGTTTTACTATTTCCCGCGTATCGATCATGATTTGTTAGAACAATACAACGAAGGTGTTATTGTATTGAGTGCTTGTATGGGTGGTGAAGTCGGTGATGCCCTCAAGCAAGGTCAGTATGACAAGGCCAACGAAGTCGCCAGTTGGTATCAGTCAGTCTTCGGCGATCGATATTATTTAGAAATCCAGGATCATGGACATCCGGAAAACCCTCTGCATAGCGAAGAGCAGCGAACTGTCAATGAGCAGGCGCTAAAACTTGGCAAAGAACTTGATATACCAGTAGTCGTAACTTGTGACGCACATTATCTGAAGCACGAAGATCAAGATGCTCACGAAATTTTGCTATGTGTTGGAACTGGGTCGTTTTTGAGTGATGAAAAAAGGATGACATTAAAGGATTTTCCGCTACACGTTGAATCGCCAGATCAGATTATTTCTCGTTGGCAAAGTACATATCCTGAAGTAATTACCAACACGAAAGTGATTGCTGATCGGTGTAATCTGGAGCTTGAGCTTGGCAAGATTTTAATTCCAAAATTCCCTGTTCCAAAGGGGGAAACAGAAAAATCATACCTGGATAAGCTGACGTACAGAGGGCTTGCTTGGCGATACGGGGGAATGTCCGAGGCCGAGGCAGCAAGTCTTACGATTGCCCAAGCTAAGAAAACCCTTCCAGAAAACATCACCGAAAGGACAGCTTACGAACTAAGTGTAATCGACAAAATGGGTTTCAACGGGTACTTTTTAATTATTCAAGACTTTATCAATTGGGGTAAGGACAAGGGGATTGTGTTTGGGCCTGGTCGAGGTTCGGCAGCAGGATCAATCATTTCGTATGCCCTTAAGATCACCGAGCTTGATCCAATAGCCTATGACCTACTATTTGAACGTTTTCTGAACCCAGACAGAATTAGTATGCCCGATGTTGATATTGATATTCAGGACACACGTAGAAATGAAGTTATCCAATATTGTGTAGACAAGTACGGTACAGAACGTGTTGCTAATATCGTCACCTTTGGAAGAATGTTTGCCAGAAATGCCGTAAGAGATGTCGCTAGAGTGTTGCAGGTTCCGTACGCCGAGGCTGATAGATTAGCGAAGATGATTCCGCAGCCGGTTCAGGGACGGCATATTCCGTTGGCTACATCACTGAAAGATGATGCTGATCTGAAGCGTGAGTATGAAACCAACGAAACCTCAAAAGAGGTACTAGACCAGGCTGTAAAGCTGGAGGGTACGGTGCGCAGTCATGGAGTTCACGCTGCGGGAGTGGTGATTGCGCCAGATGATATTGTCAAGTTTGTGCCACTGGAAATGGCACAAAAGGGTGTTGTATCAACCCAGTATCCTATGGGTCCTGTAGAAGAGCTTGGACTATTAAAGATGGACTTTCTTGGTCTTTCTAACCTGACAATTATTAAAAACGCGCTTAGGATTATCAAAAAGGTTTATGGCAAGGACATAGATATCAATACCATTCCTTTGGATGATCAAAAGACATTTGAGTTGTTTCAAAAGGGTGACACGACTGGCGTTTTTCAACTTGAATCCGCCGGGATGAAACGTTATCTTAAGGATCTTCGTCCCACTGCCTTTGAGGATATAGTGGCAATGGTAGCGCTATATCGTCCAGGCCCAATGCAGTTTATCGATAGTTTCATCAAGCGTAAGCATGGTCAAGAGAAAATTGCGTACCTGCACCCAGGTCTAGAGAATTCACTAAAAAGTACTTACGGTATTTTGGTTTATCAAGAACAGTTTATGCAAATCTCTAAAGAATGGTGTGGTTTCACGGGCGGTCAGGCGGACACGCTGCGCAAGGCTGTTGGCAAGAAGAAGATTGATTTGATGCGCAAAATGAAAATCGAATTCGTAGAAGGTGCAATCAAACATGGTGGAGCTACAGAATCTCTCGCAGAAAAGTTCTGGGATCAGCTGGAAGAATTTGCGAATTACTGTTTTAACAAATCTCATGCGGCGTGTTATGGACTGATTGCCTACCAAACTGCTTACCTAAAAGCGCATTTCCCATCAGCTTTTATGGCCGCATTAATGTCGAGCGATTATGATGACATTGATCGACTAGCTATCGAGATTACAGAATGCAAACATATGGGCATAGAAGTTCTGCCCCCTGACGTTAATGAGTCATATTTGGAATTTGCCGTAGTTCCGGAGACTGGTCAAATTCGTTTCGGCATGTCGGCCATCAAAAATGTCGGCACCGGTGCGGTAGAAGAAATTCTTCGTGTACGTGATAATGACGGAAAATTTGATAGTTTAGAGTCGTTTTTTAGGACAACGAACACGCGAGTGGTTAATCGTAAGGCCTTGGAAAGTCTTATGAAATCAGGTGCATTTGATCGTTTCGGCGAGAGAAGCTACCTACTACATAATTTAGACGTATTGTTGGCATTTGGGTCAAGAATTCAAAAAGAGCTGGCCAGTGGTCAGACTGACCTGTTTGGAAATCAAATCGGTGGTGACGCAGGCGTGGTACGGGCTGAGCTAGTGTTAGATAGTCCGTCCGAGGTGTTCACGCCTCATGAACAGCTTGTTTGGGAAAGAGAGCTACTGGGACTGTATCTTAGCAAGCATCCATTGGAAACATTCGAGACATTTCTGATTGAATACACGGTGCCATTAAATACATTGAAGCCAGAGCATGATGGCAGAGCGGTGACTGTAGGTGGTGCGGTGCAAGATTTGCGTGAGATTACTACCAAGAATGGTCAGAAAATGGCATTCGTTAAGATTGAAGATCGTTTTTATGAAACAGAACTTATCTTGTTCCCAAGTATGTATCAGCAAACAATTGGTATCTGGGAGCGCGACCGAGTGGTTCTGATCAAGGGTAAAGTCAATGCACGGGATCGCGAAGGTAATGCTACCCAAGACATCAAAATTTTGGTAGATGATGCTCGCGAAATTACGCCAGAGCAAGCTAATGCATATCAGGCTACAGGTAAAAAGCCAAAAGTCCCCAAAAAGAGCAAGAAAGTGGCTCCTGCTATCATAGCCAAATCTGCCAAAGTTTCGGAACCAAAAGTCTTTGTGAGAGTAGAGAAAAGCGATGATCATCAAATGCTCATGGATCTTAAAGACATTATTGATGCTAACCCTGGTAACACCGAAGTAGTTTTGGTTGTTGGTCCCGAGTCAACCAAACAGATCATTCGATTACCGATGCGCATGAATTCCGACCCAACCAGCCTTGTTCAACTCGAGACTTTGGTTGGAAGCGAAAGCGTACGCCTAAACTAGCTGTCAAATGTTCCCCCGGTCTTTGTAGTCAGGATACTAGCAAGTTTCTGTTATAGAATGGTGCCGACGGTTCTTGACAGCACGGTACCGAGTATTGCAAGACCCAATAGTGTGCTTTCGAATAACGGATGATGCAAAACAAATCTTTCTGTGTTGTGGATGATGTCATGTAGTAAATGACGAGCTTTTAGGCTGTGATGTATCAGTAAACCAACTAATGCGGCTCCGGTAACAATAACCGCTGCGCCCAATGCCCAAGGTGCTTTACCGTTCGTGAGGGTTTGGGCTTTGGCGATATCTTTGGAGACCGGAGCGGCAGTAGCTATCGGTCGTTCGGTAGTTACTGGGGTTGGTTTTGTTTCCGGTTTGGCTGTTGGTTGCTTGGTGATTTTTTGTTGTGGTGGTGTTGGTGGTATTACCTTGGTTGGTGTAGTTGCGGGCTGTGGAGCTGGGACTGCTGGTGTAGTTGCGGGCTGTGGAGCTGGTGCTGTCGGAGCCGCGGAAGCAGCCAGGACTTGTGGTTGGCCATACATGGCAACGACTACAGTTTGCTGGCCGTCGCCGTTGAAGTTGGTTCCATTGGCAAAACCAAAGCCAACCTCCGTAAAGGCGCTATCAAGCAGATTTGCTTTGTGAGTAGGGCTATTCATCCAGCCTATGACTGCGTCAGAGCTTGTAGCAAATCCATAGGCAAGGTTTTCACCTGCTTTGTTGTAGTTATAGCCGGCGTTTTGGATAAATACCCAAGGCTCTTGGCCATCCGGAGTTGTGTGCGACCAATAGTTCCTGGCAATCATGTCATTTGCTTTAGCCTGAGCTGCGTTTGACAATTGGGAGTTTAGTGATAGTGTGGCTCTTCCATTGCTGGTCCGTTGAGAGTTTGTCGATGTTAGCAAGCCGCTAGCACTCATTTCGGTGGCATACGCTAGTGTATTGCCTGACGGTCTCCAAAAACTCAGCAACAGACTGGCAATAATTGCTATTACTAAAGGCAGGTATGGGGCATATACTTTTGCGTATCGTGTGCTTTTTTTGTGGTGTTGACCATGCCGCTTGGTGTGATTGCGGGTATGAGTTCTGGGCGTATGAGTCGAGCGATTTGTTTTAGGCATTTTTTATTCTTTTAGTGTTTAGTTCTTATGATATAACAAAAAGCTTGCATGTACAAATTTTCCTTTTACATTGTATTCGCGGGTAAGTAAAAACAGAGAAGTATTATACATATAGTTTTGTTCATATTATACCGTCCAAACATTGGCAAAAAAGAATTTTTTGGTTATGCTTTAACTATTGATATTTGGACAACAGTATCACGACGAGTTTTGCATTAAGCAACATGCACTTATTCTCCTGTAGGAATATAATCTATACAAACTATGGCATACATACCAAAATCAATTTACTCTTCTAATACTCCATCTAGTACGGGTGAGACGCTATATGCCGTGCCCGCAGGAGCTTCTGTAATAATGAAGAACATCGTAATGACAAACACTACAAGTAATGATGCTTCTGTGACCATCCACTTGGTTGGCCCGGGAGGAAGTCCATTGCTTTCTAATAGAATTTTATCTGATTTTAATATCCCTGCTCACGGTGTTTCTGCGCTTGACTGTAGTATTGTGATGCTACCTACATCATTCTTATATGGCATAAATAATACAACTGGTGCGATTGTGTTGACTATATCTGGTGTGGAGATAGTTTAGGTTATGGCTCTTTCGTCAAATATTAACCAAGTTGACCCAAGGCCTACAGTTCGGAGATTGTCGTTTAGTCTGAATGGATTATCTACGACAGGTGGCAATTATGTTGCGAACCAACAGTTGGGGACTATAATAACAATCTCAAACGCATCAAGACTATCGGGTGGGTACGGAACAATTACAACTGCATCAATTGTAGATCTTTCTAATGTGCTTGGCGCGACAGACCTACATATTTTTTCCGGATCTGTAGGTAGTGCTGGCGATAAAATGACCCTGAATTTCTCGGATACGGACATGGGTCAGTACTATATAGGCACTATTTCGTTCCCAGCTCCAACACCATTCATGAATAACAGAGCCGTCAGTTTACCAGCGATTGGTTTAACGTATCAATGTGACGGTACTAGCCTTTATGGAGTAATGTCGACGCTCAGTGGTCATGCGACATTCAATACTTCTTCAGACGTTAAGGTGAGCTTAACTACGTACCAATACTAATATGCCAATCAATCTTACTATCCCTACCTTGCCATTTAGGCCGATTGATAATAATTCCAAGTATATCGCTTCTGGTTTGGCGCTGGCTTATGTGGCGGTTGATGGCAATAATTTACTTAAGAACTATGGATATGTCGGTAGCGTTGCCGATATAGGGCTTAGTAATACTAGTATGGTACGACAAGGTGGCATTGTAACGACTTCCTTCAACGGTACGGACTCACTGGCCTTAAGTAGCTCAATTTCCTGGATTATGCCAGAAAGGTGGACTTTTGCATATTGGGTTAAGTTCAGTGCGATAGGTGGCAGTGAACAAGCAATTTTCACTCTACAAGGTCCTAGTGAACGTCATTTTGGTGCTTGGCAAGATTCACAAGGTATTTGGGCATGGCAAAAACACTCTATTGCCGATAGCTATTCCATTTTGCCAGTGGAAGACTTTGTCGTGAATGACATGGTACTTGTGGTTGCGGTTTATGATAATCTCTTGCTACCCCCAGCACAGCTCAGAAGTGAGAAGAGCTTATCGTGGCAACCTCGCCAACCTGTGCATTACGTTGTTTACAACGAGGCTGCGGGATATCCGGGCTCTACAATAGAAAGTATCGCCATCGGCAGTGTAGTTGATGGGACCAATAAGTTCAACGGATATCTAGGGCCGATGTACTTATGGGATAGGCCTTTGTCAGATACTGAAGTTTGGCAACTATGGCAGGATCCATACGCCCCATTTCGCCGCAACTCAGAGCAGTTATTGGTCCCATCCTCGTTGACTAGCTCCCAGGGTGCAAGTCTTCAAGGGCTGGGGCGATCTTCAGGAGCTGCTCCAATTATTACTGACAACAATGCACTGTATATTTTGGTAGAAGATACACATCAGTATGCAACAGACCCAGCAGAGTCAACAATAAGTACTACTTCTTTACTAGATATAATCACCATTAATGACTCATATATTTATCAAATGCTACCTACGGACTCGTACGATGCTGATGCGCCTTTTTCATTAATAAATATATCAATAACAGATGATTATATTTATAGAAGTATGCCTGTTGATGAGGTTGTCGGACCAGAAACAGGAGTGTCTGCCATTCAGGAAATCAATGTCTTGGATGGATATGTGTACTATGGACTTCCTACAGAGACCCTGAACACCGAAGTTCAATTACAGGATGAAATTTTAGTCGTCGACAATACACTGTACAGAAATTTACCTGTGGAAGATGTAGAAACGTAAGCAATAAGCATGTAGAATATATTAAACAGCTATGCTCAATGAGTTAATCAATACTAGTCAAATCATAGATCAGATTCGTGGAGATGTTACGGTAGAACTTTTTGACGCCAGGTCGAACAAATTGCTGAGGCGGGAGCAGAAGCACAACTTCATTGCAAATCTTGGCAGGCAATATCTACAATATCTACAAAGAGTAAGTTTCAAGAGCGGAATTAGTGGTTTAAACTCTACTGCTGATACAGATACTTCTGTTATAGAATGTTTTGATTCAATTGTGCTCTCAAACAGTGTAAGTCCTGCGAACCCTACAGACGAATGGTTTATACCTGGTGATATGGTTGGCTGGGCGAACAAATCTACTTATTCAGGTCCAGACATTTTAAGAGGTACGCCAAATGCAACTTTGAGTAGCACTAGTTCATCCAAAACGAAGTGGGTGTTTGACTGGCCAGTCCATGCCGCGAACGGCACGATTGGCTCAGTTTGCTGGGCAAACAATATGGACACCACAAGCTTTATGGCCTCAAGCTCATTGATAGAGTCTAGATCATTTCCTGGAGTGTATCCAATAGCCATAAGGCGTTCTGACGGATATTTGTTTAGAGGAAGTGGTACAACAGTAACGGTATATGATTCTAATTTGGCTACGATTAGCAGCTTTACGACAATTAGCGTCAGTGGGCTTTGCTGGGATAGTGGTACAAATAAACTGTGGGTTATTAGCGGTAATCAAATAGCGTCGTACAGCGATACTGGTACATTGGTTGACGGACCGATTTCTGTGACCGCACGTAGTTACAGAGGACTGACCTCTGACGGTTCTGGTCTGTGGACCACAGCCAGGAATGATACGAACGTCTATAAGATTTCATTTTCTGGAGTGGATATCAGTAATTTCAGCGCAAATTTAGGGGATTCAAACACTGTAACCTACTGGGGGCTTGATGTAGGTAGAGACATCTGCTGGGATAGCGCAACAAATACACTATTAGTAACAGGGGGATATTATCCAGCAAGTAGCAATTGGCAAAGAATGCGTAGGTATACGGTTTCTGGGAGCAGCACTGGTTATTTGACATCATTGAATGCGTGGGATGGTTCCTCGTATGTCGGGGGGTATAATTACAATTATTACTATTATGATACATATTATGCGACGACATATTTTGATCTCCTGAATGACAACACACTACTGTTGCCAAGACATACTTATGATAATAATTACATATTCAGTGTTCGTTTGGATGACATGGGCACACGCGCATTGTTGCCATCGCCTATTACAAAAACAAATTCTCAGACGTTGCGGGTAACTTATGAGTTTAACTATAGTTGAGAAAGCATGAGAAATAACACGCCAATTTACCGAGAAGGAATAGTCAAGATAGAGTTGCGTGATGCCGTGTCTGGCAAGTTGGACTTTGTGACACAAGCGCACAATTTTTCATCTAATCAGACTAACGAATATGGAAGCTGGTTACAGCGCAATGCGTTAAAATCAGGACTCAGTGCACTGGGAGTTTCTGATACAGACTATGCTCCACATAGTGCAGCGAATGCTATCGTCTTGACCAATTCTACGCTCGCCGAAGATGCGACTAATGAATGGTATATGCCCGGTAATACTATTGGATACGGGCTTAAATCAACTTATGCGGGTACAGATATATGGCGTGCGACGGTAGCGACTCTGCAACTAGAGGCAAACTCCGGATCAGTTAAGTGGGTGTTTGACTGGCCAAGTCATGCTGCGGTTGGGACGATTGGGTCTGTTGGTTGGGTGGATTCTGTTCAGCAGACCTTGTCAGACACCTCGCCAATATTCCGTGTTTCTATGACTCGTATGCAAGATTACGCCAGCAATGGTAATTGGGCGCGTTTTGCACGAGCAGATAGCGCGTTAGCTTTTGGAAGTTCGGGCAACACCGTCGTGTCTGTATTAAATGGGATATATGCTCAAACTACAACCTTTAATACTAATGCGCAGTTTACGGCAATACGAGGACTGGCTTGGGATAATACAAATGATTTCTTGTGGGTGATTGGCGACAACAGCTCGGCACGACGCATCGCCGCCTACAATTCAGCTGGAGTTCTTCAAACAGGACCATTTGCCGTTACAACACGAAACTATATTGCACTAGCATATGATGGTAATGACCTATGGACGATTACCCAAGATAGCGGTTCCAGCCATACTGCATGGAAGATAAATACGACCGATGGCAGTGATGTTAGTAATTTTACTTTCGTTACCAACCCCACGGCGGTCGTAAGTGGGTTGGCTTGGGAGCCAACGAAGAATCTATTATGGATGAGATACTCAGGTGCTACTGGTATACAGGCTTGGGACACCAATGGTAATAAGAAATCGGTAGAGATATCGACTAGCGTATTTACGCCTAGTGTGGCAAATTATTCTACAAACCTTAATTCTGGATATGACCTAGACATGATATCAGCGCATGAAGTTGCTTTGCCGCAAGCAACAAACTATGTGTACAGATGTAGATTGGATGGAATGGGCACCAGAGCATTGCTTCCGAGTCCTGTTGCCAAAAGTAATACACAAACTCTGCGTCTTATATATCAAATAAACTATTCCTAAATATAATTCTGTGCTATATTTATGTTGTTAACGAATAAACCAAAACATAAAAAACAAAAATATCATGGCACGTTTACCAATTCCTGGACAGGACTTTAATACTTGGGGTATTGTACTTAACGATTTCCTCTCCGTAGGACACAATCCAGACGGCACATTAAAGATTGAAGACGTAGAGTTTTCTGATACGCCAGACGCGACGAATACCGTCAAGGGAAAGGTGATGCTTTCTGGGGATCTTGGAGGCGTGGCAGATAATCCTACTGTCACGTCGACGTCACTTATTAACGCGTTACCAATAGATCAAGGTGGTACCGGCTCAACGGTTAAAAACTTTGTTGATCTCGAAAGTGACCAAACCATTACCGGCGAGAAGACATTCACAAGTACAGTCGGTGCGAATATCACTGGAACTGCTTCCAATGTCACTGGTGTGGTCACAATTGAGCATGGTGGGACAGGACAAACAAGTGCTACAGCAGCGTTGAATGCTTTACTACCGGTTCAAACTGGTCATGTAGCCCATATTCTGACAACGGATGGTAATGAGGCAACTTGGCAGCCCGTCCCAGAGCCTAACCTAGACGACCTGAACGCATTAATGTGGATGGATGTTTAGAACTTCAAGAAATATTGATCAATCTTGATTCAATCTACTACGATCACTTCACAAAATTTTTCATAATACTTTTTGTGTGGTTGTGTTATCCGTTGAACATCGGTACTTCTTCAAATTTCTGCTGACTATTTATGCGTAGAACTTGCAGTGATACAAAGCCATGGCTGCAGCTTGGGCAACGTTGTATGACTCCTTACTGCCGAACATTGGAATTTCCACTACCTTGTCACAAGCGTAAAGTACTTCTTGCTCTATTCCTTCGATTTCTCGACCAACGATTAGCGCTATATCTTCCGATGATTTTAGGTCAGGTAACTCTATGGACTCTTTGCTTTGCTCGATTGCAATGATCTGAAAATTATCTGCCCGCAAGCTGTCAATAACACTGAATATATCTGGTGTAAAAGACCAATTTACGGCATCCTCTGCCCCCAGTGCGGTTTTGGATATTTGTTTGTGCGTCTTGCGTGCCATATGGGGCAGTCGATTGTCATTGTCCTGCAACGGATAGGGAGTATATCCAGTTAAAAATACTCGTTCTACCCCCAAGCCATCTGCGGTGCGCAGAATGGAGCCAACGTTATGACAACTCCGGAGGTTATGGGCAATTAGAACAAGTCTTTTCATCAATATATCTTATCAAATGTCACTCCTTATGCTTAAATATAATACATATGAGCCAGGACGCCCGCCGAGACGAAGAGCTGAACACTCAACGAAGAGCCCAAATTTTGGGGCTAAATTATATCGATACTTCGCAAATCACAGATAAGATTCTGTATAAAGAGCTTCTAGACACGCAAGAGCTATACAATCTACGAGTTATTCCACTTAGGGCTGATAGTCACAATGTTACGTTTGGTGTAACAAATACCACTTCTCAGACTACTATGGAGAATTTGCGACACCGTTTCTTGGACCAACGAGTAGCTTTTGGGCTAATTTCTGATGTTGGCTTTCGTGAATACATGCGGTTGTATGATCCTCCAAAGACTGTGGAGTATAAAGATATTTCTATCAACGAAGCAGGTAAAGAAGATATTGTTGCTGCAGTATCATCGACCCTTGAACAAGTTCGGGCAGACGATATGCTGGCATACTTGGTACAACAAGCTCACAAATTGAATTCGTCCGATATCCACATGGAGACTCAGAAGGAGTATGTACGCGTGCGTTTCCGAATTGATGGCGTATTACACCCAATAGCAAAGATCAGTAATGAAAAGTATCGAATACTTATCTCGGCTATTGCGAGCGCAGGTAATGTATCTACTGCCTCTGACGAAGCTCAGCAAGGACATATTGCTCAGCGTGTTCGTATGGCAGATGGGTCGGAAGTAGACATTAACCTTCGTCTGGAGACTGTACCGACCATTACGGGTATGGATGTTGTGATGCGTCTTTTCAATATGGATCAAGAAATGTATCAGCTCGATAAGCTAGGCCTGTCGGAGCAAGAGCGCGCTGTCGTGGATGGAATCGTTTCTAAGCCTAACGGTTTGGTGCTGGTAGTGGGGCCGACAGGTTCTGGAAAGACGACAACTCTTTATTCTATGCTTAACACTCTAAATACCGAGGAACACAAGGTCATTACTATAGAAGACCCTGTCGAGTATCAGTTTGAAGGGATAACCCAGATAACTGTTTCTACCAAAAGCTCCCAAGAAATTAGCTTTGCCGAAAAACTGCGTGCCGTTTTGCGACTCGATCCAGATATCGTTATGGTGGGTGAGATTCGCGATATGGATACGGCCAAAACGGCATTACAGGCGGCGCTTACAGGACATTTGGTGCTGTCGACCTTTCATGCCGGTTCTGCTGCTGCCGCTCTCACAAGGCTAGCAGATATTATTGGCCAGAACCCACTGTTTGTATCTGCTATCCGTTTAGTAATGGCCCAGCGTCTAGTCAGGCGACTGGACGACGACTGCAAGACGCCATATACCCCAGATGAAACAACTCTACAGAGTATTCAAGAGATTGTCGATGGTCTCCCGGAAGGGATCGAAAAACCTGATTTATCTAACTTGCAGTTATATGAACCCGGCTCGTCGGAAGATAACCCATATGGTTTTAAGGGTCAGATTGTACTAAGAGAGCAGTTCCTTATGGAAGGCGATGTCGTCAAGGTGTTACGAGGTGATCATAATCCTAGTGTACAAGAGATTGAAAAGGCTGCCATCGAGAGTGGTATGCGTACAATGCTCCAGGATGGTATTCTAAAAGTTATTGCAGGTGAAACGACACTCCAGGAAGTTTATCGTGTAATCGGCTAAACAATTACTTTTGCGATTGCCGGTACCAGGCGGTCGTCTAGGTTGCTTGGGATGATTACATCCGGTGATGGGTTATCTACTAGGGATGCAATTACCTCTGCGACTTTTAGTTTATGCTGATCGGTTATCCTAGTTACTCTGTTGTCTAGCGCACCGCGAAATATTCCAGGGAAAGCCAGAGAGTTGTTGACTTGATTCGGGAAATCGCTACGGCCTGTGGCTACGATGGCTGCACCTGCTGATTTGGCGAGGTCTGGCATAATTTCTGGCGTTGGGTTTGCCATAGCAAAAATAATCGGATTAGACGCCATGTTTTTAATCATTTCGGGTGTAACTAAACCAGCTTTTGATACACCAATGAAAATATCGGCACCATTCATGGCATCATTTAATGTTCCATCTTCGTCTGACGGATTGGTAAACTCTAGGAGTTTCTTTTTCTCTGCGTTGAGATCCTGTCGGCCTGAGCTGATGATGCCACGACTATCCAGGGCCAGAATGTTTGGTGATGCGTACAGGTGAATTAGTCTAATAATAGCTGTGCCTGCTGCTCCGGCTCCTACTACCACAATCTTCGTATCTTTTAACTGTTTACCAATGACTTTCATGGCATTGATTAGACCAGCAAGAACCACAATTGCTGTTCCGTGTTGATCATCATGAAACACTGGAATGTCCAATTCCGCCTTTAATCGGTCCTCGACCTCGAAGCACAAAGGTGCGGCAATGTCCTCCAGATTGATACCGCCGTAACTGGGAGAGATTGCTTTGACAGTCGCAACAATTTCATCTGCACTGTGTACATTCAATACGACAGGTACGGCATCGATATCAGCAAAATGCTTGAAAAGCATTGCCTTTCCTTCCATCACAGGCAATGCACCCTCTGGACCTATATTGCCGAGCCCGAGTACGGCTGATCCATCGGAAACGACTGCAACTGAATTGTTAGTCCAGGTGTAATCACGGGTTTCGTCCGGATGTTCAGCCACATAGCTTGATACTGCACCAACCCCGGGGGTGTAGTAGATGCTGAGTTTGTCACGAGTGTCTAGCTTGTCTTTGAGTGTCACACTGATTTTGCCTTTTAGTTCCTTGTGTCGTTGCAGTGCTTGTTGTGAATAGTCCATGACATATATTGTAAGGCTTTCGACGCACAAACGGGTATTTTTTTGTTACAACAGATGTGATATAATTGACCTAACGAGAAAACTAGTGTAAGGTAATTTGGTTATGCAATCAGTAATTCAAAAGATAGAAGAAAAGTATAAAAAGCACGACGTAGTTGACGTGCGATCTGGTGATACTGTAAAGGTTCACCAAAAGATTAAAGAAGGCAATAAAGAACGTATCCAGGTTTTTCAGGGCCTAGTTATTCGTGTTGACCGTAAAGGTAGCCATACATCTCGAATAGTTGTTCGCAAAATTGCCAGTGGCATTGGCGTGGAAAAGAGCTTTTTGCTTCATAGCCCGCTTGTGGAGAAGATCGAGGTCACTAAACGAAGCAAAGTTCGACGAAATTACCTCACCTATATGCGAAATCGAACAGGTAAGTCGGCTCGTTTGTCCAGTATTGACTTTGACCGCAACGAAGTGAACACTCTAAAGGAAGCTCCAGCTCCAGTAGTCGAGGCTAAGTCCGAAACGACAGAAGCTCCAAAAGAATAAGCTTTCTGGACTTAAATTGCTCAATGCCAATGCCGTCCTATCCAGGACGGTATTTGCTATCATATACACATGATTGGCATTGATGAAGTTGGTCGTGGCTGTTGGGCGGGCCCACTGCTGGTAGTAGCGGCCGTAGCTCACAGTAGTCTACCTGAGGGGTTAGCAGACTCAAAGGTGCTCAGCAAGTCTAGCCGTGAGAGTTTGTTTGATGGGATTAGGAGTTCCTGTTGTATCGGCGAAGGCTGGGTCCAGCCTGAGGAAATTGACACACACGGTTTGACAGCCAGCATGAAAATTGCAGTAAGTCGCGCTCTGGTACAGCTTGGCGCCAAGTTCGGTGATGAAATAATAATGGATGGTAATATAAACTATTGCCCAACAGATTATACCAATGTGCAGACGATCATTAGGGCAGATAGCTTGCATCCGATTGTTAGTGCTGCAAGTATCTATGCCAAAGTGCTAAGAGATAGACACATGCAACGGCTGGCACGATTTTATCCGTATTATGGTTTTGAAAAGCACGTTGGATACGGAACACAGTTACACAAGAGTGCGTTAAAGGTGCATGGACCAAGCTCTATACATCGCAAAAGCTTTAAGCCAATTCAAGAATTAGTATGAGTACAAATTATCAAGCAGGTCACGATGCTGAAAAGCGAGCGGCGGCTTACCTGCGGCTGAATGGTTTTGAGATACTTGCTATGAATTGGATGACTCCAAGGTGTGAAATTGACATAGTTGCCCAAAAGGGCAAGCGGATATATTTCGTTGAAGTAAAGTATAGACAGCAGTCTACTTACGGAAGGGGTGTAGACTACATTACGCCACGTAAGTTAAAGCAAATGGCTTTTGCTGCTGAAACATGGGTCTGGGATAACGCATGGGACGGTGAATATCAACTATCTGTGGCGAGTGTGGATGATCGAGAGATACAATTTATTGATGATCTGTAAAGAATTTCTTCACAGAATCCAGGTCTCGTTCTCTCCAGGCTGACTGCCATGTAATGACTTCTATGCCTTGGTTGACGGATCGCTCAAAGGCTGGTTCGATTTTTGGCAGAAAGAATTCTTTGAATTCATCCAAGAAATCTCGATCAGAAAACGCGTTGGCCGCAAACATCGGGAACCGGTAAAAGCTGAGATCGGAACCGAGGTTTTTGGCTAACCAGTCCCAGTGATCTTTCATCCACTCCCAGGTTGCTTTCTTGGCAAAGCGGTTAGCGAAGCTGTAGGCAATCCAGTACGAAACGTCTTGATGACGTACCGATTCTGTGTTGATAAGATTAAGTGCCCGCATGTATAGGTTTGGCTGTCTAAAACCAGTTAATGCAGAAGCGATGGTGGTTCTCTCCTCACTGTTAATGCTGGTTTCGTGCATAGCAAAGAGTTTGTCGAAAGTTTTCTCATCACCTAGGCGAACGGCGGTTGCATAGATGACACTACGCAAGTTCGGGTCGATATTCTCTGCTTTTTTCATGCCGTCGAAGCGCTTCAGACATTCAGCTACGACAGCTTCTTCATCTGCACCCGCGGCTAGCCCGAGAACGGTGGGACGGAGCAATTGGTCGAAGTGTGATTCACCATCAATTTTGTCCCAACCAAGGCGATTCAGCTGCTTTGCGACCAAACGGCGGATATATGGTTTCATGCTTTCTCGCAAGTCTTCGTCGTTCATTACTGAACGTGTTGAGAGCAAACCTGATGTGATCACATCCCAAACGGCATTGTCAGACTCGTCTTTGAAATACTGCAGAAACTTTAGGGCATCAGACATCTTGGTTCTGCCTGCTTTGGCAGTTTCAAATAGGTCATTCAAAATTCCAAGCCTGTCTAGCGGGGAGAGTTTGTTTTCGGCAATTTGGCTACCAAGATTATTCAACAAGTCGGTACTGTATGCTGTACGATAAAAGCCACTCTGTCCCTTGTTTAACTTTAGGCTTGAAGGATCATTGATAGTTATAGAGGTCTTGTGTGATTGAAATAATTCTGGCAAGCCATTGTTATCCGCAAGCAAAGCAATTGGCCAGATTGTTGTATCTCGTTTTTGTTCTGGATTGAGATAAAATCGTTCTTGTTCAAGAGTTATTGAATTCTTCTGCATTGAAGCGTTAAGGAGAGGAAAGCCCGGTTGTGATGTCCAGGAATGCATAAAGTCTTTGACTGGTTTGCCTGAGGTTTCTTGTAGTGCGGTCCATAGGTCTATAGTATCGGTATTGCTGTACTGATGGCGTTTTAGATAGTGTCGCAACCCGTCACGAAATACGACAGGGGTTAGGTATTGGTTTAGCATATGGATGATGCTAGCACCTTTGCTGTAGCTAATAGTGTCAAAAATCGTGCGTATTTCGTCCGGATGACGCACTGGAACTTCTATGGGGTGAGTATGCTCCAGTGCGTCGAGCCTAAAGGCACGTTGCTGTTCGTCAACTGCAAACTGCGTCCACATCTGCCACTCTGGGAATAGGTGGTCAACTGCAAGATACTCAATCCAGCTGGCGAAGCCTTCGTTGAGCCATAGATCAGTCCACCATCGCATTGTTACTAGGTTGCCAAACCATTGATGAGCTAGCTCATGTGCGACCACCATTGCTACGTATTGCTTTGTACCAAGCGAGGTATTTTTGGGGTCAACCAACATGACTTGCTCGCGGTAAGTTATAAGACCCCAGTTTTCCATTGCACCTGAGGCAAAGTCTGGCAAGGCGACCATGTCGCATTTTTCAAGTGGATAGGGTATATCAAAGTACTGGTTGTAGAACTCAAGTGTTTTTACGGCAGTATCCAGCGCAAATCGAGTGAATTCGACATTGTCAGGAGTCGAGTATGTTCGTACAATTACTCCATCTTTAGTTTTGGCCTCTAGGTAGCGCAAATTTCCATAAACAAACGCAAGCAAATACGTAGACATCTTTGGCGTTGTTTCGAATGTGGTGGTTTGAAGTTCTCCGTTGGTTTTCTGTGATTCTATCGGTGTGTTTGCGAGTACCGTTGATTCTTTTGGGGTTGTAAGGCTGAGATCGAACGTAGCCTTGGCCTCTGGCTCGTCTATACATGGAAAGACTTCTCTTGCATGATGACTTTCAAACTGTGTGGCTAACAATTCTTGCTTGTTGCCGTCGATTTCAAAGACGCAGGGGTATATGCCGTTCATGTTGTTGGTGATTTTGCCAGAAAATTCAAGTGTAACTGTGTAGTTGCCCGGATATAGCATGGCTTCGGTGTGTAGCCGAACTTCGTCAAACTTTTTATGGCAGTTTATCCTCCCTACGGATTGTTCAAAGTTACCAGCTTTATCGTGTCTTGTAATGCTTGCATTGGTTATGTTTAGGTCATTCTGGTGAAAAGTAATCCGTTGGCTGGGGCGTCCGACTTTCTGGCCAAGAATCTGTACTTTACCTGTAAAAGTTTTCTTTTCATGATTTGGGGAGAGTTCAATTTTGTAGTTCGTAGGCTGGAACTCAGCAAACAGCCGTCTTACTTCTTTTCCCATATGCTGATATTCTACAATAGACGTGGGTTGATTGACACTAGATTAGCTTCAGTGTAATATAGAATTGTATGAGTCGGCCGGCAGGTCGACTTTTTTCATGAGCTATATCCACTAGATAACTAAAACGAAGGAGAAAGTATGGATTTAGATATCAAGCAACTTGCCTTGGCGCTCAAAACTATTGCTGAGGAGAAAAATCTACCGGAGGAAACGGTACAAGAAGTCGTAGAACAGGCATTGGCGGCCGCATATAGGCGTGATTTTGGTGATCGTGAGCAAGAAGTTCGTGTAAGCATGAATCTGAATACCGGTGATGTTGATGCCTTTGTCACCAAAGAGGTTGTCGAGAAAGTAGGAGATGAGCATTTTGAGATAAGCTTGACCGATGCCCAGGTTATGAAAAAGAATGCACAAATTGGCGATATGATTGAGTTGCATGAAAATATCAGTAACTTTGGAAGGGTGGCAGCTCAAACCGCAAAGCAAGTGATTCTGCAGCGCCTCCGTGAAGCCGAACGCGAAATCATTATGGAAGAATATGATGACAAGATTGGAACTGTTATCAACGGTATTGTTGGTCGCGTAGAGGGGCGTATAGTACGTGTGGATCTGGGTAAAGCTCAGGGCATTATGCCAATGAGCGAGCAGATCCAAGGTGAACGGTATTACCCAGGTCAACGTATCAAGGTATTTTTGAAGGATGTTGAGCGCGGTCCACGTGGCCCGCAGCTTGTTGTGTCGCGCGGTAGTGCTCAGTTTGTCGAGTGGCTATTTAGGGCTGAAGTTCCAGAAATGGAGAATGGATCTGTTGAAATCAAAGGTATTGCGCGTGAGGCTGGTGTGCGTAGCAAAATTGCCGTAGCAAGCGCAAATCAGGGAATTGATCCGGTAGGCACATTCGTGGGTGGTCACGGGACACGTGTGAATGCCGTTATGAGTGAAATTGGGGAGCAAGAAAAAATTGACATTGTCGTCTGGTCTGATAATTCTAAGGAATATATTGTTAATGCTCTGTCACCAACGAAAGTATTGCGCGTCGAACTTGATGACGCTACTAAGAAGGCCAAAGTTTTTGTGCCCGAGGATCAATTGAGTATTGCTATAGGTAAAGCGGGCCAAAACGTACGGTTAGCCAGCAAGCTGTGTGGATATGAGATTGACATCAGCGCCGAACGAGAAAAACCTGCAGTACAGCCTTCCGTCCAGGAAGAGATGAAGCCTAGGCAAGCACCAAAGTTGAAGAAGAAAGAGCAGCTTGAGAGCAGTCTACTTGAGGCAATCGAGCAACACGGTACCGACGAACAATAAAGCCGTTAGTATTTTCAATTAGCACTCTTGCAACGAGAGTGCTAATTTTGTTATGATGTATGTAGCGGATTTCATTCGCCTTTAACAACACAGTGTTGACATGGGGCAAAGAACAGATTTGCACCAGTAAGCAATCACGAATTTGTGTCGATTGGAGGTCAATATGACACCACAGAATGCAGACTTTCAAGAATTTTTGAACCACCTAACTGATAATGCTTTGCAAAGCTTGAAGCATGCTGATGCAATTGCTAGGAGTTTTGGCAGTGCTTATGTGGGTACTGAGCATTTATTGCTAGGGGTATTGGCACAGGATACGAGCATGGGATCCAAGATTCTTGAAGGTGCTGGCGTTACTTTGGACCGAGCACGATTGGCCTTAAACCTTACCCCTAAGACGTTGGTTATCAATATGGGAGCAAAGGGTTTGAGTGAAACCGCTAAGTTGACCCTCAAGATGGCCTATGATGTAGCACAGGACTTCTCCCAAGAATTCTGCGGTACTGAGCATATTTTATACAGTGTACTGACGCAAAAAAATGCCAGAGCTACAGTTTTGCTAAGAGATATGAACGTGGACGTTGATAGTTTGGTTTCTGAACTGGAACAATTTTTGAATCGACAGCAATATGACGAAGATAGTAACGGGTCATCAACCTCAAAACGAAAAGCCAAGAAAACAAAAAAGACTGCCTTGGATTTCTTTGGCACTGATCTAACCGCACAAGCCGCTGCAGGAAAACTTGATCCGGTGGTTGGACGTGAGACTCAAATCAGACGCGTAATCACTATTTTGAATAGACGCACTAAGAATAATCCAGTATTGATTGGTGAACCTGGCGTAGGTAAAACTGCAATCGCCGAAGGTTTGGCGCAGCGCATTGTCGCTGAGGACGTTCCCGATAGTTTGTTAGACAAAAGAATAGTGATGCTTGATTTGGCTGGCATGATTGCCGGCACGAAGTATCGCGGTGAGTTTGAGGAACGTCTCAAAAAAGTCATGACTGAGCTGGAGAATGATAACAAAACAATAGTATTTATTGATGAAATGCATTTGATTGTTGGTGCCGGTGCAGCCGAAGGCGCAATGGATGCAGGCAATATATTGAAGCCAGCTTTGGCACGTGGCAAAATTCAAGTTATCGGTGCTACAACAACTTCAGAATATACCAAACACGTCGAAAAAGATGCTGCACTCGAGCGTCGCTTTCAGCCTATTCAAGTACCGGAAACAACTCCAGCAGAAACCTTGGCAATATTGAAGGGCTTGCGTAAACATTATGAAGACTTTCACGGAGTTCAGGTTAGCGATGAAGTCCTTGAAGACACCGTGACGTTGGCAAAGCGTTACATTAATGATCGTTTCATGCCCGACAAAGCAATTGATTTGCTAGATGAAACCGCTGCGCATCTCAGGGTAGACAAGGGCAAGACACCTCCTGAAGTCAGAAAGCTTCAAAAAGAGCTAAAGCTAGTAAACGTACGTATAGAAGATGCTGTTGATAGCGAAGATTACGAACGTGCGGCCAAGCACAAACAAAGAGCTTCGCAAATCAAAGAATTGTTAAAAAAGCTGGAGTCCGAAGGAAAATCGGCGAATAGATTGACAGTTACTAGTGATGACATTGCAGACGTTGTTGCAAGAATGACTGGTGTGCCTGTTACGAAGGTCATTCGGTCAGAGGCCAAGTATTTGTTGAATTTAGAAAAAACTCTCAGAAATTTTGTTATCGGTCAGGACGAAGCAGTTGAGGCTGTTGCTAAGGCTGTTCGACGAAATCGCGTGGGTATTGGCAGTGGTAAGCGTCCGATTGGTTCATTTGTGTTTTTGGGCCCAACAGGTGTAGGGAAGACCGAGCTGGCCCGGGTATTGGCTAGAGAGTTTTTTGGTAGCGAAGACGCTCTTGTAAAGATTGACATGAGTGAGTTTGGTGAACATCATAACGTTTCGCGCCTTGTTGGGGCGCCAGCTGGGTATGTTGGCTATGATGAGGGGGGTCAACTAACTGACAAGATTCGTCGACAACCATACAGCCTGGTACTTTTTGATGAGATAGAAAAGGCTCACCCTGATGTTTTCAATATGTTATTACAAGTACTTGAGGACGGGCATTTGACAGATGCTAAAGGTCGCAAAATTGACTTTACCAATACGATCATTATTATGACAAGTAACATTGGTGCTCAAAAGCTTCAGAAAGAGGCCAGCCTTGGTTTTCATGCAGACAATAAAGGTGACTTTGATGATCTAGACGAATTACATGCCCAAAACAAGAGCAAGGTGTTTGATGAGTTGAAGAAGATGATGCGGCCAGAGTTTCTGAACCGCATAGACAAGACAATAGTCTTTCGTGCTTTGACCAAAAAGAATGTACTCAAAATTCTTGATTTGCAGATACATGAGTTGCGACAACGCTTGGTCAAGCACGGTATCGATTTACAGCTTACGGCTTCAGCAAAGAATTTTCTCCTAGAGCAAGGTTACGATGCTGCTAACGGTGTTCGGCCAATGCGAAGGCTTATTGCTGATACTATAGAAGATCACATCGCACACGAGCTTCTGGATGATAAGTACCATCGTGGTGACATCATTAGAATAAGTGCCAAACGCAATGAACTTGTTTATGTTGCTGAGGCTGAAACACACAAGTTTCAACAGCGTAATTGATGTAGAATATAGTTGTTATGTTAAAAGCAGAACATAGGAAAATATCCGGACATGCTTCGGTGTATGTATTGCTGATCATCCTTATAGGGTTGTCTGCATTTGCTTGGTATAAGCGTCAAGAAATTTACGATTGGAGCAAATTACGCAACTACAACCCGCCAATCCAGATACAACAGCTTGCTTTTGATACTACAATGAACAATTTTGCCCGAAAATTGTTCTACGTCTATCATCCAGAGCTAAATGACAGAACATCGTTTAATCAGAATTGTAGCGATTTCGATGAGCACACAATCGTTCTGGGGTGTTATTCATCGGCAAAAGGTATCTTTTTGTTTGACATCGATGATCAACGCTTGGACGGCGTAGAGCAAGTAACGGCGGCTCATGAGATGCTACATGCTGCTTATGATCGTTTGAATAACGCAGAAAGGTCTAAGATTGACAGCATGACCAATGCCATGTTTAAGAACATAACAGATGACAGGATCAAGGAAACGATTGCTAGTTACCGAAAGCGAGATGCTGGCGTGGTGCCTAACGAACTTCATTCTATTCTTGCCACAGAAGTACGGAATCTTTCGCCTGAGCTAGAACAGTATTACGAAAAATACTTTTCAAACCGACAAGCTGTTGTCGCTTTTTCGGAGAAGTACGAATCTGCTCTAACAAAGCAAAGAAATCAGGCGACAGCTCTGGAGTTACAGATATCAGGACTCCGACATGAGATAGACAAGCTAGAAGCGGAGTTGACAATCGAACAAGAAAATTTGATTAAAGAGCGAGCACAAGTGGACTCAAAGGAGAAAGCAGATACGTTCAATGCAAAATTTTATGCATTCAATCATAGAGTCGACTTATTGAACAGTCAGATAGAGCGCCATAATTCGCTTCTTGATGATTACAAAAAAGTCGCTCTTGAAACTCAAGAACTTTACCAAGCTCTAGATAGTCGTCCAAAGCTATAATCTGTTAAACTTAAACTAATATGGCCAAGAAGGATAACAAGAGTTATATTTGTTCAAATTGTGGAGCGGTGAGTGCTGTATGGAGCGGGAAGTGTTATAACTGCGGGGAGTGGAATACAATCGAAGAGCATCTTCAGATTAGCCCCGGCAACATAGGAGTAAGTGGACACGTATTAAAATCGGAGTCAGTTACCAAGGCACTCCAGAAAGACCATCAACGTATTAGTTCTGGTATCGCAGAGGTTGATACTGTATTTGGCGGTGGTATTGTTGCTGGAAGCGTAAACCTAATTGCCGGACAGCCAGGCATTGGCAAGAGCACCCTATTGCTTCAAATTGCTCATGCACTAAGTAAAGATTACTCAGTATTATACGTAAGTGCAGAAGAATCATCTCACCAGATTGGTTTACGTGCGGAACGACTTGGAGCAGACAGTGAGAAGTTGCAGCTCGTGACTAGTACCAGTGCAGATGATATTGCAGCCACAATTACTCGAGGGACTTACAACCTGGTAATTGTTGATTCAATACAAACAATCTCTTGTGCTGATATTTCTTCGGCTGCAGGCAACGTCAGCCAAATTACTAACAGTACAGCTTTACTTACTGCTGCAGCCAAGCAAACAGACACAGCATTGATAATTGTTGGCCATGTTACCAAAGAAGGTTCGATTGCAGGACCAAAGGTACTGGAGCATGTAGTAGATGTTGTTTTACAGCTTGAGGGTGATCGGTACGGTGGATTTAAAGTACTTCGAGCTGTCAAGAATCGTTATGGTTCCACGAATGAGGCTGGGATCTTTGAGATGGTAGATAATGGATTGCGACCTGTAGATAACCCCTCGGCAGCACTATTGGCCGAAAGGCAGGTTACAGATGGTTCAGTCGTTTTAGCAACCCTAGAAGGCACTAGACCGCTTCTGGTAGAAGTCCAGGCTTTGGTAAATAGAACGAGTTACGGTTACCCGAAGCGAGCAGCAAGTGGTGTTGATCTCAACCGGGTAAATTTGTTAGTAGCCATGTTAGAAAAACGAACTAAACTTAATCTTGCTGACCAAGATATCTACATTAATGTAGTTGGTGGAATACGATTGACCGAACCTGCGTCAGATCTTGCACTGGTCATGGCAATTGCATCGGCTTCAAAAGGTCTCCAGCTATCAGCTAATGTAGTTGTATTTGGAGAATTGGGACTTTCTGGTGAAGTCAGGCATGTTCCGTTTGCCGAAAAACGTCTAGCTGAGGCCAAGAAGCTTGGCTTCGACGGGGCTATCGGACCAACGATTAGAGGAAGCAGTAAATTATCAGGTTATACTCCTGTCAGTGATGTTAGAACTGCCCTGAATACATTTCTTGGTAAGAATACATAGCATACTTATTACCTAAGATCGAACTGCGGTCCAGAGTAAATATTACTGGCATTGCTGACTATCTGTGGGTTGCTAGTCGACCTGAACATTTGGCCATGTGCCGCTGTTGTCGACAGCATAGATGAACGAACCTACTGGTGCATTGCTACTGTTGACGGAGCAGTTACCGCTCTCGCCACCGTTACAGATTGAGTTACCATCTTGGTTATAGATAGAGACATTGCCATCTCCCCCGGACCATGTAATCTGTGTAGTGCCACCAGAACTTGTAGCCGATAAACTTTGGTCATCTGAGTTGTTGCCGCTGTTGGTGTTGAACGATCCGCTGTCCGTCGAGTCGTAGAGTACGCTGTCGATTACCGTAGCCGAAACAGACTGTGAGCCGCTTTTCTGTGCAGTAAAGACGAAGGTTACAGTACCAGAATTGTTGATTGTGGCTGAGTGCACCTCTTTTCCGTTGACATTGAACACGACGGTTCCTGGATGAGAAGGACTAGAGAGTGGGTGTGTGCCTTGAGTAACATCGGCTACAAGCTGATACTTGTTACCGCCAGCAGGATTTACGCTAAGCCTAACAGTTGGCTTGATATCATCACATTTGTGAACATCGTCTTTTTGCCCATTGTTCGAGGCATTACTTCCGCCATTCACGAATTGATCTGACGAAAAGCTGCTAGCATCGCCGCCGAATGTGTCTTTTCGTGCACGAGAAGGTGTACAGTCGGTTGCCAGCTTATTCGATATGATATCTATGGTTTGCTTCTTGTTGCTAACAACCCTTTTCTTGAACCATGATGGAAATAGGTCATTGGCTGGACTTGGTTCAACTGAACCTATGCCTACATGACTACGGATGACGAAGGCCGGTAATGTTTGTAGACTAGCTGGTCTTTTCCAGTCTTTGGCTTCAAGATCTTGGTGAGCTTCCTGCATCCAACCTTGCCAAATAGGCTGGGTCATGTTTTCCATCGTTCCTGACATTTCAACCTGTCGATTATGGTAGCCCACCCAAACACCCGCAGCATACTTTGAAGAAAAGCCCATCATCCAACCGTCTTTTGCATCATTTGTAGTTCCGGTTTTCATAGCAAATTTCCAGGTGCCTTTATTTCCAGTAAATCTATGTGGCTTACGTCCCGCAGGAAAATAACTAGCGTTCGGGTCGCTCATCATGTCATGAACAATGTATGCCGAGTCTTCACGAACAACTTGCTCGCCTTTTTGTGGTTTCCACTCCTTTAGTACATCACCATCAGACGCCTCTATTTTGAGTAAATATGTTTGCGGAATCTTGTTTCCATTCCTCGAGATTGTACTGTACCCATGAACATGCTCGTCAAGCTTGAGGTATGCACCATCACCTATTGCAGAGGATGCATAACATTGACCTTCTTTTGTAAGCTGATCATCTTGATAGCACTTGTATCCACTAGCAAGCCCAAGGCTATTGGCGACTTTGATGGTTTCATCAACTCCTACCGTGAGCATTGCTTTTACAGCCGGAACGTTTCGCGATCCACCAAGTGCATAACGCAAGGTTACTGGCCCTGGGAATCGGAAGTCGTAGTCCCACAGACAATTCCCTTGACCGCGAGGCGGAGGCATGGTCTTGTTTGTACAGGGATAGCCAGGTAATGGAGCTTGAGTATCATACAATACTGAACCTGCACCGAAGTTATCGGTCTTCTCAATCAAGGCTAAATAATCATATGGTTTGAAGCTAGACCCAGGAGGTAGGCGATAACGCGCGTAGTTGTTTTGCCCATATTCAGTATTCGTAAAGTCAGAACCTCCGACCAGTGCAACGACTTGCCCGGTTTCGACATCTTCTGCTACAAAGGCTGCAGTATCTCCGCCTTGCGCAACAACCTGACCAATACCTTCGCTGACTTTACGTTCTGCAATTTCCTGCAGCTTAAGGTCTACTGTAGTTGTGACTTTCCATCCACCACGCTGAACGGTGTCCGCAGTAAACTCTTTTTCTAGATACTCTTTGGCCGTCATTACAAACCAAGGAGCTTTAATACCAGCAAACTTGGGTTTTGGTTTCTTGACTTTCTTTAGAGTGTTGACTTTCTTGGCTTTATCGCGGTCGGCTGAGCTAATCATGCCTTGTTGTTCCATAAGATCAAGGACATAATGTTGGCGACCTACTAAAGCTTCAGGATTGTAGCTTGGACCATATGGCGAGTAGTAGGAAGGTGATTGAGGGATAGCAGCCAAAAATGCCGCTTCATCAAGAGTCAAATCTTTGGCTGATTTTTGGAAATAGTCTCTGGTAGCTGACTCAACGCCGTACTGGACATTTCCATAAGGAGCAGTGTTCAGATACCCAGTGAGAATTTCATCTTTGGAATAGTTCCGCTCCAGCTCTACAGAGAGAATGAGCTCCTTGACCTTTCGTTTGTATGTTTGTTCGTTGCCGACTTCTTTCTGTGTTAGGCGGACTAATTGTTGGGTAATAGTCGATGCACCTTGAGTGGTTCCGCCGGTGACGTTATTGACGGCTGCACGCATGATTCCACGTGTATCAAACCCACCGTGATGAAAGAAGTCTTTGTCTTCAATAGCAATTGTCGCTTTTTTGATGTAGTCAGATATTTGGTCGTCTTTTACGGGAATGCGCTTTACGGCATCGAAGTCTTCCCAAAGCAATGTTTTGCCAGTACGATCATAATATCTGATGCTTCCGCCAATATTCTTGCCCGAGATATCACGTAGGTTTGGAAGGTCTTTTCGGAAGTATGCAAAGAGTCCTACAAGCATCAAAAAGCCAACAATGAGCCCTATTCCAGTAATCTTGAGACCCATAATAAAGCCTTCGCGGCTAAACCAATATTTGTACAGTCGCTTTGGGTGCAGGCGGTAGAAAAAGCGCTTAAAGCGAGATTTGGGCATGCCAGCTAATCGTTCCGCCCTTGAACGTGCGTATGCATCTTTTCGGGCACGGATCTTGTCGGTTAGACTACGATTCACCTTGATGGTTTGACCGGAGCGAGTTGTGTAAGTATTGCGTCCTTTACGATTCCGCCCGCCCATGTTGCGGCCAGTTGAACTATTGTTGCTCATGAATTATGTATAACTCCATTGTAGTTGTAGTGTTGATTGCACTTATCTTATTATAACAAACTATAAACATAAACAATCAAGATTTTTATACTGATAACAGATAGGCTATACTATAAGTTATGACTATGACATTATCTGAGGAACTCACTTGGCGTGGGTTTGTAAACCAGACTACCTACAAAGATTTGACAGAGATAGATAAAAACCGTATTACATTCTACTTTGGTGTAGACCCGAGTGCTGATTCTATGCAGATAGGTAACTTGGCGGCCGCTCTGATGGTGCGGCATTTTATTGATAGGGGCCACAAAGCTATACTATTGGTTGGTGGTGCAACGGGCATGATTGGTGACCCGGACGGCAAGAAACAAGAACGCGACCTTAACACACTAGAAGAAATTGCTAGGAACAAGAAAGCTATTGCCGAACAGTATAGAACAATTTTTGCTGGCCAAGATGTAGAGATTGTGGATAACTACGATTGGTTCAAGAGCATCAATTATCTTGAGTTTTTACGTGATGTTGGCAAGCACGTACCAATGCGTCAGATGCTCGGAAGGGATTTCGTTCAATCAAGGTTGAGTGAAGATGGCGCCGGCATATCTTATGCTGAGTTTAGCTATTCATTAATTCAAGGCTATGACTTTTTGCATCTTTACCGCACCAAGGGGGTTACACTACAGGTTAGCGGTGCCGACCAATGGGGTAACAGTATAGCCGGAGTAGATTTAATACGGCGCATTGATGGTGGTGAAGTGCATGTTTGGACCACACCATTGGTTATTAATAAATCCACCGGTATAAAGTTTGGCAAAACTGAAGGTGGCGCTATCTGGCTTGATAGGAATAAAACGAGCATTTTCAAATTTTATCAGTTTTGGTTAAACCTTGATGATAAAGGCGTCATTGATTATCTAAAAGTATTCACCTTATTGCCAAGAGATGAGATAGAAGACATTGCTCGCCGTTTTGATGAGGACAAGGGCAGTAGATTGGCTCAAAGGATACTTGCTTACGAAGTAACGAAATTGGTTCATGGTCAAGAAGCTGCCGACGAACAGGTTAGGCTGGCCGAGGTTTTGTTCGGAGGAACGAAAATCTCTCTGACTCGTTCTGAGTTTGAAGCTTTAGCTAGTGAGTTTGCTGTAGCAAATGTTTCAGGCAGTATAGCTGAAACAGATGTCGTGGCGGCATTGGTAGATGTTGGTTTAGCGTCTTCGAAATCCGAGGCTAGGAGATTTGTGCAGACAGGTGCAGTTTACATAAATAACCAACAACTACACCTTGAAGACGGTGAAATGTTTGACCTTTCGGATGAGTACGCTATTATTCGACGTGGCAAAAACACCACGGCTTTATTAAAACGTAATTAAGAGATACAATTGTATATATGTCAAAATCAACTATCAAGCGCAAATCAAAGACTGTTTCTTCAAAAGCCCAGACAGCAACTCTCGTAAAAAAGAGGGCCGATCAATATAACGACCCCAACCACAACTATCTAGAATACTGGGATGGACGAGATTACGAACATGCCTCCGAAGAAATTGCCATCAAACGATTTCTGGGTGCAAAGACCTTTAAGAATGCTGCTGATATTGGCGGTGGTTATGGACGTTTGTGCATTATGCTTCGTAAATATGCAGACAAAGTTACTTTGGCGGAGCCATCGAAACAGCAGCTGGACATTGCTAAGACCTATCTGAAAGATTATCCAGATGTGAAACGTCTACTAACTCAAGCAGATGATCTGAAATTCAAGGACAAATCGTTAGATCTAATTACGGTAATTCGTGTTATGCATCATTTGCCGGATCCAGCCAAAGAATTTAAGGAGCTGGCGCGTGTGCTTGCAGACGATGGGATGATCATCCTGGAAATTGCCAACTACGCACATGGTCGCAATCGGATTAAGCACTTGATCAAAGGCAAGAAACTTCCAATAGAGCCAGTTGACATTCGTTCTGCAAAAAATCGTGGTAAAGATGAGATTGCTTTCGTAAATCACAATCCTAAGACCGTAGAAAAACAGTTGGCACACGCTGGTCTAAAGGTTGAAAAAGTTCTTTCTGTCAGTAATCTACGAAGCCCAGGATTGAAAAAAATCGCACCGAAGGGACTGATGTTAGTTGCCGAGCGGATTTTGCAACCAACGTTAGCCTGGACGTATTTTGGGCCAAGTATCTTCTTCTTGGTAAAAAGAGCCAAATAATCAACCACTGTGGTTATTTAATCAATCAGCTAAGTTCTGATACTCGGACTAAACCAAGCTGTTCTAATTCAGAGAAATCCAGCCGATTGCTTGCTTATATATACAGACTCGTTTAGTGCCTGCGTCGTCCCATACTGACATCACCCCATCCCATTTTTGGTGTAATAGGTTAGATGGGTCAAGATACCATTCGCCTGTAGTGGCAGGATTATCAGTTCCGTTGTCCCCGATGTTGTTGATGAGGAGTCTGGTTTGTGCGGTAGCGCCTGAGCCTTCATTGAAACTGACAATACCATTTACGCCAGCTGTATCAATATTACGGATATTGATACGGGAATCAGTGGTTGTGCCATAAATACGAATAGGCCCCCATACATCAGAGACGTCCGAGATTTTGCAATCTTCGATATTCAATCGCTCACATGTGCCAGTTATAGATATGGCAGTTGCCAAGCTCCGCATATCTGTTCCTCGGACGCTAACATCATCGGATTCATCAATATTAATACCGATTTCCGAATCCTTCGTCCCAATTATTGTATGGTACAAGACCAGTTAAAACCT
>JAGQNK010000056.1 GCA_020428105.1 Candidatus Saccharimonadota bacterium | reverse complement strand
CGTTCTGTAGTGCGAGATCCAGGGCGGATTCAGGCGATCGTGCGCAACAGTTGGGCGAGCGCTTGAGATGGTCGCATCCAGTCGAGGGTTTGTCGAGGCCGGTTGTTGAGCTTGTGAGCGATGGCGTCGAGATCGGCTTCGGTGTGGATGGATAGGTCGGTGCCCTTGGGCATCCATTGGCGTAGCAGCCCGTTGGTGTTCTCGTTCGTGCCTCGCTGCCATGGGGAGTGCGGGTCACAGAAGTAGACCTTGACGCCGCTGTCGATGCTGAACCGGGTGTGTTGGGCCATCTCTGAGCCTTGATCCCAGGTGATCGACCGTCGGAGATGTTCGGGCAACGTCATGATCTTCGCGGTCATCGCGGCGCGGACCGTTTCGGCTCGGTGGTCGCCGGGGAGGTGCAACAACATGACGTAGCGGGTCGTGCGTTCGACGAGGGTGCCCACTGCTGAGCGGCCGCCCTTGCCGAGGATCAGGTCGCCTTCCCAGTGGCCGGGCACCGCTCGGTCCTCGACCTCGGCGGGACGATCAGAGATCATGACCTTGTCCTTGATGACCGGCGGGCGTTCCAGACGAGAACGGTTACGGCGGATTGCTCGACCTGTCCGCAAGCACGACGCCAGCTCCTTGCGCAGCGCTCCTCGTCCTTGCACATACAGGGACTGGTAGATCGTCTCGTGTGACACCCACATCATCGGATCGTCGGGGTAGTCGATACGCAACTGGGCGCTGATCTGAGCCGGTGACCACAGCTCCTCCTCGAGCCACACCTCGACCTGGGCACGCAGCTTCGGGTTGCCGGCGAGTTTCGCTGTCTTGGGCCGCTGAGCGAGCCGACACGCTCGCCGGTGCGCCCTCCAACCCGCGTAACCCTCCCGGCCACCATTGGCGTTGACCTCACGAGAGATCGTCGAGGGCGCCCGCCCCAGACCCTTCGCGATCAACCTGAATGACTGACCCGCCTCGAGACCAGCACGAATCTCCTCACGATCAGCAGCCGACAGCCGAGCGGGCGAAGGATCCCAATCAGTTCGGCGAGCAACACCACCCGCCTCGCAGATCACCCGACGTACCATCGACGCAGACCGAGCCACCTCCACAGCAACGTCTTTGGCCGCCATCCCGTCAGCCACCAACTCGATGATCCGCCGACGTTCATCAGGACGAAGCTTCGGATACCGGCCACTGTTCGCGTTACCCACACCCACCTCCAAGACGAGCAGACACTCTCCACTCACCCACAGGGTGTTGCAACGATCGCCTGAATCCGCCCAGGCGAACGCCTGGATCTCGCACTACAGAACGAGCACGTGGGGGATGCCGAGGCGGGCGTCAGAGCCAGTCGCGGCGGCGGAACATGAGGTAGAGCGTGACCGACGTGACCACGATCAACGCGACCGCCAGCCACGCGGCCCACGTCGTGCCCAGTCCCGCGAAGCGGACGTTCATGCCGTAGAAGCCGGTGACGAGCGTCGGCACCGCGATGATCGCCGCCCAACTCGTCACCTTCTTCATCACCTGGTTCTGGCGGTAGTCCCGCACGCTCAGGTTGGTCTCGACGATCGTCGCCACCAGGTCCCGCAACGAGTCGGTCGACTCGGTGATGCGCAGGACGTGGTCGTAGAGGTCCTGGTAGT
>JAGQNK010000042.1 GCA_020428105.1 Candidatus Saccharimonadota bacterium | reverse complement strand
TTGTAGTTGTGGTTTCGTATGGCTTGTTTGGCAACTCCGGAACGTCCTTGAAAGGAACTGGGCTAACAGGCTGGTAACCACAGTCTAGCTTGTAATACAGTGTCTTATCCGCGCCCTCTTTAGGACCAGGCAAATCAACACGTAACACCATCTTATCCTTCATAGATGTCTTTAGCTGGTAAACCATTGGCGGCTCACCCTCTACACTGCTTGGCACAGCATACATGGTGTAGTATTCTACCTTTTTGCCTTCAAATGTAGAGAAGCTGATCTTTGAACCATCTTGTGTAAGATAATCAGCAAACTGCTTCTGTGCAGCATCAAATGCTTCACGATCGTTCATGAAGCTCTTTATCTTTTCATTGCGCTGCTCCGGTGTCATTCTTTGCAACAACCCTGCTTCTTCCATGTGACCAGTAAGTAGCATAGGGTCAGCAATGTCACGTGCCAGCATGTTGGTCAGTGCATCCGCAGGAGAAGACTTCTCACCCTCTGGACCAAAGTGGTGACTTCCCGGGCGAGCTTGCTCGGCAAAGAACACAATAGGGCGATCTGCGATAGTTTCTACCTGAGTAGTGGCTGGATTGTCATAACTTTCACTCAAATTGCCATCTGACGGCAAATACCCAATTTGCTCCATAGCAGCCTCTTGCGGGCTAGCTTCAGCTGTGTTGGAATTTCCAGAACTAAACCCAAACATTGCGCCAACAGCTACAGCTGCTGCAGCAACACTAATGAGCGCTCGGCGACGTGCACTAAGAGCATCCTTGGACTCGGCTTTGCGAGCACTTGGTGCTGACGCAATATCACGAACTTCCGCTGGTTGTTCGACCACTTCGGCTACTACTGGTTCTGGGGCCAATTCTGCAGCCACCTTGGCTTTTTGAATTGCCTGCAGATCCATCAACACCTGAGCACCTTGCTCAAAGGTGGTGATATCTTCAAATGGATTCTTTACTGGATGTTCCATAAATGTATCCTCTAAACTCCTTATTTCTTAATCCCTACGCCCACATTTTTGACGTATTATGCTTAGAATTCTACCATAACTGCATTGTTATGTCAATGCTTTTACAACTATTTCGCTTTGTTTTCAAAATATTAGCGTAAGAGGTATTTGTAGAACTCTTTAAGCTTATGAGTTATTACGCCCATTACGCTAACGATAGAAAATGCGCCCGCAACTCCGACGACACCAGTCGATGGCAGACTTGGCGATGACTCTACTGGGGGCCTCTTAACTGGCTTCACTACAACTGGCTCTACGGAAGGTTCTTCCTCTGCACATACTCGGGCTAGTGCATTGTCAGACGTTTCCCGCACCTCTTCCGAAGCAACCGTAGCTATATTAATCAGAGGAGTATCGCAGGCATCCACCGCATTCCCGACTTGGACGGTAAATATTAGCTCCAGTGAACTACCGATGCTTAAGGTGTCTAGTCGAGCACCACTGCCAGTTAGGTCGCTGAGTGAATTACCTTGCATAAAGAATGATCCACGAAGTTTATTTCCGGAAAAACTAACATCACTGGGCAAAATATCTCTTATTATCAGGTTTGTTAGGGGTGTATCGCCTGTATTTTTGATACGGATTAGATATTCAAGCTCATCGCCAGGTTGGGCGCTCACTTCTTGCTGCCATGTACTGGTGCCCTTTAGGCGAACATCCTTCTGAATGCTCAAACTTGGGTGCTTAGGCTTTGGCTCTGGCCTAGGGACAGGCATGGGTGATGGCGCTGGCTTATAAACTGGCGTTGCAGACACCGGGTTACCACAAGACATGATTACCGCAGCATGGAACTTGCCGTCGACCATACGAACCAGTGCCGGAAGACTTTGTGACCGAAATGAGACCGAAGGTCTGCGCTTGTAGGCTTGGATTCCAGGTATCTTTGTACTGCCTTTCATGTCTTGACGCCCAGCGGTCGCAGCATTGGTTGCCACAAGTTCGTCGCCCACAAATACTTCACCAGCTTTTGTGACTCTACCAATCGTCATACCTGTCAGAAAAGATTCGTCTGGCATACCAAAATGGGCATAGATCGCATGGAGATTGCCACCTTGATTTTGTCTATATTTGTTAATCAAGCTACTCTCATCTGTCACACCGCAATAGATCACCGCATTTGCATCACAATCGGCAGCCGCTACCCTGGTAGCAGGCATCAGCAATACTGTAGATCCCAGCATCAAAGCCCATGCGCTAAATATTACAAAAAACTTCTTTAGAGGTGTTATAGTCATACAAACTCCCAAATACTACGTACAGTGTAGTATTTATACCACAAGTTGCTGTTAATTATCTAACAATATGAAGTGTTCCGTACAATATTCATGTCCGAGGGATTATCTAGGCAAAGTAACACCAGCTTCTTTGGCGGCAGCAA
>JAGQNK010000057.1:3879-4804 GCA_020428105.1 Candidatus Saccharimonadota bacterium | reverse complement strand
GGGCGGCCAGCTCGGGTTGCCACTCACGTGGCAGGGCCAGGTCGTCGAGCAGCTCGTGGACCGGCCGTTCGCCCAGCTCGCCGAGGTAGTCGAAACGCGGGGCCCGGGTGGAGTAGAGGTCCCGGCCCGTGTAGGTCTGGAACTTGACGGCATCGGCGCCGGCATCGGCGGCGACGTCGACCAGGCGATGGGCCACGGCCAGGTCCCGTCCGTGGTTCGACCCGGCCTCCGCGATGACGTAGCAGGGTCGGCCCTCACCGACCGATCGCGGTCCGATGTCCACCGGGTTCACCGAGACACCGCCCGGAGCAGGAGCTCGATCACCCGGTCCTGATCGTCGTCGCTCAACGCCGGGTACATNNTCGGCAGCGACAGCAGCTCCGCGTACGCCGCCTCGGTGTGCGGGAACTCCGACGGCCGGAACTCGGACGCGTAGGCGCTGAAGCGGTACGTCGGGACGTAGTGGACCTGGACGCCGACGCCACCGGCTCGCAGTTCCCGGTACACCTGCAACCGGTTCCGGACCCGGACCGGGAACAGGTGCCAGGCGTGGCGGAACCCTTCGGGGGCCGCGGGCGGGAGCCGCACCGGGCTGTCGGCGAGGGCCGAGCGGTAGCGCTCTGCCAGCTCGGCTCGTCGACTCACGAACCGGTCGAGCCGTCCGAGCTGGCTCGACCCCAGAGCGCACTGGATGTCGGTGATCCGGTAGTTCATCCCCAGCGAGGCCACGTCGTACGCCCATGGCTCGTCGCGGTCGTCGGAGGCGACGATCCCGTGGTGGCGGAACCGGCGGAGTCGCTGAGCGAGCTCCTCGGAGTTGGTGGTGACGGCACCGCCCTCGCCGGTGGTCACGGTCTTGACCGGATGGAACGAGAAGCAGCACATGTCGCTGTGGGCGCAGTTGCCGACGGGGCCGTCGGGGGTC
>JAGQNK010000057.1:0-3821 GCA_020428105.1 Candidatus Saccharimonadota bacterium | reverse complement strand
GTCGAGCGGGAGGCCGGCGTAGTGCACGGCCACGAGGGCGTCGAGCCCGTCGGGCAGCTCGCGGAGGTCGAGGTTCAACGTGTCCGGGTCGATGTCGGCGAAGGTCACGTCGGCGCCGACGTAACGGCCGGCGTTCGCCGAGGCCACGAACGACAGCGGCGAGGTGGCCACGCGGTGGGAGGGTCCGAGGCCGGCGGCGACGGCCGCTGCGTGCAACGCTGCCGTTCCGTTGGCGAACGCCACAGCGTGGGTCGTGCCGGTCGCGGCGCACAGCCGGTCTTCGAAGGCCTCGACCTCGGGACCCTGGGTCAACCAGGGTGTCGCCATGACCCCGACGACCGCTTCGACGTCCGAGCGGTCGATCGACTGGCGCCCGTAGGGGATCACCCGAGTAGTGCCTTGAGGTCGGCCACATCCAGCCATTCGGTGTTCGTGTCGCTCGCGTAGGCGAACCCTTCTGGAACCGGAGACCCGGCGCTGCGCCAGGGGTTGTCGTCACGCCACCATGGGTGTTCGGGTAGCACTACGTACACGCTGCCTGCATCGACAGAATGGCGGGATTCGTCCACGGTCAACAAGCATTCGTGGAGCTTCTCGCCGGGTCGAATCCCCACGACCTCAGGGGTGAGGTCTGGTGCAATGGCTCGGGCAAGGTCAGTAACCTTTATCGAAGGAATCTTGGGCACGAAGACCTCCCCTCCGCAGGCGTGTTCAACAGCGAACAGCACTAGATCGACCGCTTCGTCGAGAGTGATCCAGAAGCGGGTCATTCGCTCGTCCGTAATCGTTAGACGCCCGTGTCGGACTTGGTCACGGAACACGGGCACGACTGAGCCCCTGGACCCGACCACGTTGCCGTAGCGAACGCAAGACAGCTTGACACCTGTCCCAGCCGCGTACGCGTTCCCCTGAACGATCAGCTTCTCTTCGCAGAGCTTGGTCGCTCCGTAGAGGTTCACGGGATTCACCGCCTTGTCGGTGGACAACGCGACCACCGTGCTCACGCTGTGATCGATGGCAGCATCGACCACGTGTTGGGATCCGAGCACGTTGGTCTGAATCGCCTCGAATGGGTTGTACTCGCAAGCAGGAACTTGCTTCATGGCCGCGGCATGCACAATCAGGTCAGCTCCCCGAGCAGCTCGGTGGAGGCGTTCACGGCTACGGATGTCCCCGACGAAGAACCGAAGCCGCGAGTCGCTACCGAATCTCGACGCCATCTCAGACTGCTTCAACTCATCTCGGGAGAAGATGCGCAGCACGACGTCGGGGTAGGCCCCGAGCACCCGCTCGGTGAAGGCTGACCCGAACGAGCCGGTCCCGCCCGTGAGAAGCACTGTGAGGCCGTTGAGATCGAGAGTCACAAGCCAAGGCTACCGACGACGGAGCTGAGAGCGGCCGGATCTGCGTCCTTGATCACGAGTCACGAGGTCACCGAGCGGCGCCCGGCACGCTCGCTCATCCGCACTTCGCCTCCGCTGTCACCTCGCGGACGCGACACAGCCCTAGCGGCTCCGAGCAGTACCCGGGCGCAACACACTAGACCTGCGCGGAGCTTCTGTTTCGGGTCCGTTGGCGTCCCGTGACGTGGTGTAGGTAGGCGGGTCCACCCGGTGGGTGGGCCATCGCGTGACCCTTGGTGAGAAACGACCAAGTGACTCATGAAGGAGACCACGCGATGACCCATGACGATGATGCCCGAGTTGCCGATCTGTTGGCGCGCCTGGGTGATGGTGACAGCAAGGAGCTGTTCCGCCGCCTGCTCGAGCAGGGGATGCAGGAGCTGATCGACGCCGAGCTCACCGCGGCGATCGGCGCCGCTCCGCACGAACGGACCGACGGCCGGTCGAACCAGCGCAACGGCTCTCGGTCCCGGCTGCTGTCCACGCCGGCAGGGGACGTGGAGCTGCGCATCCCGAAGGTGCGGGTCGGGTCGTTCTTCCCGTCGCTGCTGGAACCGCGCCGTCGGGTCGACAAGGCCCTGTGGGGTGTGATCATGACCGCCTACACGACCGGCACGAGCACCCGGAAGGTCGATGACCTGGTCCGAGCGCTCGGCTGCGAGTCCGGGGTGTCGAAGTCGACCGTCAGCCGCATCTGTGCCGGCATCGACGAAGAGGTGACGGTGTTCCGCACCCGCCGGCTCGATCACGTCGAGTTCCCCTACGTGTACCTCGACGCGACCTACATCAAGGCCCGCATCAACCACCGCATCGTGTCCCGTGCCGTCGTCGTCGCCACCGGTGTCACCCTCAACGGCGACCGCGAGGTGCTGGGCGTCGACGTCGGCGACAGCGAGGACGAGGTGTTCTGGACCGCGTTCCTCCGGGGTCTGAAGGACCGGGGCCCCGGCGGGGTGCGCCTGGTCATCAGCGACGCGCACGCCGGGCTGAAGGCCTCGATCCCGCGCGTGCTCGCCGGCGCGGGATGGCAGCGCTGCAAGGTCCATCTGATGCGCAACATCTTGGGCACCGTGCCCTCGGCATCGAAGGACATGGTCGCCGCCACGGTGCGCACGATCTTCGCCCAGCCCACCGCCGAGGCGTGCCGAGCCCAGTTGCACGAGGTCGTGGCGATCCTCGAGCGCCAGTTCCCCAAAGCCGCCGCCATCCTCGAGAACGCCGAGGTCGATGTCCTCGCTCACACCGCGTTCCCCCGGGCGCACTGGCGCAAGATCGCATCGACGAACCCGCTCGAGCGGATCAACAAGGAGATCAAGCGCCGCAGCAACGTGGTCGGAATCTTCCCCGACGACGCCTCCGTCATCCGCCTCGTCGGCGCCGTGTTGTTGGACCAGCACGACGACTGGGCGATCGCGGAGCGCCGCTACCTATCAGAGGAATCCATGGCCCAGATCGACACCGACCCCGAGGAGGTGAGCACCACAACGACCGCCGCGCTGCCAGCCGCCTAACCTCAGCTGGCGAAGCCAAGGATCACCCACCTACTTCCACCACTCCACGGGGCACGGCCTCGGGTCCTCGGCCGATTCGCGAGCGAGCCTCTGGGTGGGCAGCATCAAGGGTCTATGACCTCCCATGAACTACCCACACCAGAAGCTCTGGCTCTCACTGTGCCCCACTTCTCACCCGAGGCGCTCGATCACCTGATCACACAGATCTCCCCACACCTGCCCGCCCCACCGCGACGCGGCCCGAAGGGCATGCCGATGACGACCCGGGTCCAGGTCGCGCTTGCTCATCTACGCGAAGGCGTATCGCCCCGCGGCATGGCCCGCATCCTGGGGATCCCGGCCACGACTCTGCGCGACAACATCAACCCGATCCTCGCAGCGTTCGACCGCCTCACGCCGGTCCTTCCCGACGGCACAGACATCGACGACTTCGACGACATCGCCTGGTGGTGCGCCGAGACCGGCGGCACCGTGATCATCGACGGCACCGAGTTCGCTGTGGCCCGACCCGCCGATCAGGACGAACAACGACCGTTCTACTCGGGCAAGAAGAAGACCCACACCACCAAGACGATCGCGCTCTGCGACGCTGCGTCGAACCTGCTGTGGGCCACGCCGCTCGTCGGAGGCGCGACCCATGACCTGACCGCACTACGAGACGCGAACCTGCCCGTGTACCTCGCGGACTGCGAGCTCGACGTCCTCGCCGACTCCGGCTTCCAAGGCCTCCGGCACGACGTCCCGTTCGTCGAGCTGCCCACCCGACGCCGCCGATGCGACCAAGCCCTCACCACGGTTGACCGCTTCTTCAACTCGAGCCTCGCCACCAACCGCGTACGAGTCGAACATGGGATCGGACGCCTGAAGCAGTGGCGATGCCTCACCCCTACCTGTCAGTATGAGTGTC
>JAGQNK010000004.1 GCA_020428105.1 Candidatus Saccharimonadota bacterium | reverse complement strand
AAAGACCTCCTAACAGGGGGTCTTTTTTCTATTGCAAATAGTGCTATTTTCCCAGATGCGGAAAATACCGGGGTCCCCGCGGAACCTGTTCCGTGGGGTAGTGTCACGGTGCCGAATTATAAGAAAGACCTCCTAACAGGGGGGTCTTTTTTCTATTGCGAGTGGTGCTATTTTCCTTAGTAAAGTAGAAGAAAAAGAAATGAAAAATTATAAACGTTGTATAAACTACTGTGAAATGTACTTTACTTAGTTGCACAATACAAACATGAAGTTTACGAATATTTTACTCTGGGTTCAGGAAAACAAATTATCAGAGAAGTTCTATAAAAAACTGGGTTTTGAAGTAATTGTTTCGACTGATGAATACTCAGAGGTTAAGCTTGGCTATTTATATATTGTATTAGTAAACATGAGAGATGAGGAAGAGTTCAATAGTGATTCACTTTCAGGGGTAAAGGGTAAGGGGATGTATATATACATACAAGTAGATGACGTAGACGTTGAGTATCGGCATCAACTGAAGAAAGGCTTAGTGCCAGCTTCTGAGCCGCGTAACTGGTCATGGGGAAACAGGGAGTTTATCCTTAAAGATCCTGATGGATACAAGCTGTGTTTTTGGAATACTGTCGGCAAAAGTTGACATATGCTTAAGCTTGTGCTATCATAAGCATATTCGAAAGAATATACGAGGGTTTTCTGCCTAAACGCAGAGAACCTTTTTATATCCCTCGAGAAGCCTCACTAACCAACCAAAAGGAGTTTTGGACATGGCAGGTACCAAGGATGGCGGCAAGGCTGCCGCTTCAACAAACAAAAGCAAGTACGGTGCTGATTTTTATGCACGTATAGGCGCTATGGGTGGTAAAAAGGGCAAAACTGGCGGTTTCTATGCAAACCGTGAGTTAGCTCGTATTGCTGGTGCAAAGGGTGGTCGCATTAGCCGTCGTACTAAAAAGTCGGCATAGTAGTTGCTAGCTTTAGCGGAAAGTCGCTTGAGAAATTGTCTCTGGCGACTTTTTGTTTGATGGGTTGCTTAACCGATAGGATCGGCAGAAGCGTGCTTTGGTAACTGTCCACGTGGCTTGGCAATTGTGACATTGGTATTTACTAATCGAAGCTTGTAGGCTTACGGTACTGCAACGTGGACAGGTGGCGCGCTGATGCAGCCAGTCTCTATATGTGTCCAGGCAGTCTTGAACATGATCCTCATCAATATAAATATTAAATTGCTTTGCTAGGATTTTGGATTTTTCCCAGGCATCTACCTCTAGTAATAATAATTCAATATCCCTTTGATAGTTCATATGGCCTAAAAGGGCATGAGAGGCTTCATGTAACAATGCCCACAAATTGTTGCTATTGGGGTTGTTACGGTTTCTAGAAGATAGGTATGTGATAGTAGACGTTGCGGGAGACCAAGAGAATTGCTGGCCAGCTTCAAAGGAGACTTGCGGAAGTAGATGTCTAAGATTTTGGAGTAGTAGGTCTTGAGTCATGTGATTTTGCTATTTCATAGCATCCATAAATTACTGCTTCCTCTGGTCGCTTGGCTTGAACTATCGGTGGGATGGTTAGCATGGGGTTTTCGTAAATTTTCATTTGTTCGTCGAGTCTGTCTTTGAATTTAGGCAAGTTGCTACTGACTCCGCCTCCAAGCACAACGATGTCAGGATTGAGGCTAGCGATTACATCAATTAGGCCAATCGCAATATTTCGAGCAATGGAGTACCAAGCTTCTGAGTCATCTTCGGCTATCTCGCTTACTTTTTTGCCAAGTCTTTTGTAGATGGCGCTACCGGACGCAAAATCTTCCCACCTGACTAGTTTGTTGTTGTGCTCAAGCAGCATGTGTCCTACTTCTATATCTTCAAAGTCAGGGTCAATCTTGTTGTCTATTATGTATCCACAGCCAATACCCGTACTTATGGTGATGTATAGTACTTTGCGGTAGTTTCCGTCTAAGGCTCTTGCTTCGGAGAGGCCGGCGGCCTTGGCGTCATTTTCCAGTACACCGGGTGCACCCATGGATTGCATAGCATCAGACAGTATAGGGACGCTTTGCCATGGCAAATTACCGAATCTTACACCAATTCCATTTACTCTATCAATTCGACCCGGGGCAGCGACGCAAAAGCTATCAAAGTTTTTTGTAGATAATTTCGCAACAGTTGTAGCCAATTCAGATTTGAAATCACTATAAATTTTCGGTGTAGGGAATTTTATTTGCTCGATTACTTTGCCTTTTCTGTCAAAGACAGCAACGAGTGTTTTAGTCCCTCCTATGTCTATAGCCCCATACATTGCACTAAGTGTAACATAGTTCTGGCTAGTTCTAGTTTTGGACACCTTTGACGTGTGGCGTAATAACAGATATAATAACCGGTAAGTCTGGCGGAGTAATAGTCTACGGGCTACCGCAGAACATAAGGAGGCATGAATCAACATGTCAAAATCTAGCATTACTATGGACGAATTGCTAGCGTCCGAAGATATCAAACAATTAAAGGTGGGCGACGTTATTGAGGGCGTTGTTGCCTCAGTACACAAGCACGAGGTTTGGATAGATCTTGGGGCTAACGGTGTAGGTGTTGTTATGCGTCGTGAAATTAGCCATGGCCAACAGCTCGAAAAGGGTCAACAGGTGGTGGTTAGTGTTATTGATCCAGAAATGGATGAAGGGCACGCATTGCTAAGTATGCGTCGTGCTGCCAAGGACCGAGGCTGGGATCAGCTACAAAAGGCCTTCGAGGATGGAGAAGTTATAGACATTAGTCCATATGACGCTAATAGAGGTGGACTACTGGTTGAGCTAGAGGGTATTCGTGGCTTCTTGCCAGTTTCGCAGCTTGCTGCCGGTAACTATCCGCGTGTTTCTGGAGCGGACAAAGATGAGATTTTGCAGAAGCTGAACCAGTTGGTTAACAAGACCTTAAGGGTACGCATCTTGGACATTAGTCGTAAAGAAAATAAACTGATATTCTCTGAAAAAGAGGCTGTCAAAGATGAAATGCAAGAGAGATTCGGTAAGCTAAAGGTTGGTGACGACGTGAAAGGCACGGTTACTGGAGTTATCGATTTCGGCGCTTTTGTGAACGTTGATGGCATAGAAGGCCTAATCCATATATCTGAGATATCCTGGGAGCGTGTAGAGAACCCTAGGGATTACATAAAGACTGGCGATATTGTAGAGGCAAAGATTATTGCGATAGACAAAGATCGACTGAGCCTAAGCCTTAAGCAAATGCAAGAAGACCCATGGCTACACGAGGTTAAGTCATTTAAAAAAGGCGAGCTTGTAGAGGGTAAGGTTACGCGTATCACACCATTTGGTGCCTTCGTACAGCTGAGTCCATCGGTTGAAGCCTTGGTCCATGTTTCCGAAATGAGTAATGATGAAGGTGTTGATCCAGAGAAGATATTCCAGCTCAACGAAAAAAAGAAGTTCAAAGTGTTGGATATCGATACCGAGGGTCGTAAAATCGCACTAAGCCTAAAAGAAGCAAAATAATATAAATCGGTCGGTAGACGCTAGAAAGAAGTTGGGTATGGCCACAAAGATTGAAATTGAAGATATGATTACCGTCGGCAGCCTAGCGGAAAAGTTGATGCTACCGGCCACCAAGCTGATCACCGAGCTAATGAAGAACGGTGTCATGGCAACGTTAAATGAGCGCATAGACTTTGATACTGCGCAGATTATAGTAGGTGAACTAAATCTAGACATTGAGCTAGTTAAGAAAGTTGTTCAGGCTACTCCAGTTCGCGAAAAGCGGTCTATAAGCGACAAGGCCGAAACAAGACCGCCAGTTATTGCGGTTATGGGCCATGTTGATCATGGAAAAACAAGTCTACTAGATGCAATTCGTGGAGATCAAGTTGCAAAAGGAGAGGCCGGTGGCATAACCCAGCATATCTCTGCCTATCAAGTTCAGCATGGAGGCCGTGCAATAACCTTTTTGGACACACCTGGACATGAGGCATTTGCGGCCCTTCGAGAGCATGGGGCTCAGCTAACCGATCTAGTGATTTTGGTAGTTGCGGCAGATGATGGTATCAAGCCTCAGACGATTGAGGCAATTCGTTTTGCTAATAAAGCGGGCGTAAAGATTATTGTTGCTGCAAACAAAATTGATAAAGAGAGCGCTGACATCAATCGCTTATACAGTCAGCTTAGTGAGCATGGGTTAATGTGGGACGGCTGGAAAGGTGGGGATACTCCAGTAGTTCCTGTTTCGGCTAAGACCAAAGAAGGCATACCCGAGTTGTTGGATATGGTTTTGCTGGTTGCGGATGTTGAGGAACTTAAGGCCGATGTTGATGTACCGGCTGCTGGCTTGATTATAGAAGCTCATATGGAGCAAGGCAGAGGACCTGTCGCTATTGCTTTGGTAGAGGCTGGTAAATTACATCCGGGTGACTATATTATTGCAGGCTCCGCCTACGCGCGTATTCGCAATTTGGAAACAACTGACGGCAAGCCACTGAAGGAGGCGGGTCCATCAACACCAGTGGTGATAACAGGATTCAAAGCGTTGCCAGAATTTGCTGATGAGTTTCAGCAAATGAAGGACGAAAAAACCGCCCGGCAAGTGGCAGCAGGCGCAGCTAGTGAGCGAAAAAACAACGGTGGACACCTGGACATCAATAGTAGTGAGCTAATCCGTATTATAAATCGTAGCAACAATGTTACCGATTTGAATATCATTGTTAAGGCAGATGTTCAGGGATCATTGACATCGGTTATTGACAGTCTTAAGGCTTTAGACACCGAAGAGGTAGCCGTACGGGTCGTAGGTTCTGGTGTGGGCAATGTGAATGACAATGATGTGCATCTGGCGCATACCAGCAACGCGATTATTTATGGATTTAATATTTCTGTGCCAAGTAGTATCAAGCAGATTGCCAGCCGAGATCGCGTGAGTGTTCGTCTGTACAGCGTCATTTACGAGCTGATTGATGACACCAAGGCAGAAATGAGTAAATTACTAGCCCCAGAAATAGTTGAGACAGAGCAGGGAACATTGGTGGTTCGGGGTATCTTTAAGACGACTAAAACAGAAGTGATTTGCGGGGGGGAGGTCACGAAAGGTAAACTGACGTGTCCAGCTCTTGCTAGAGTCAAGCGCGGTAAGGAGCAGCTTGCAGAGGTGGAGATTACTAACCTCAAGCGTGGTCCGCAGGATGCAAAAGAGGTGTTCGAGGGTGAAATGTGCGGCCTGAGCTTCAAATCAAACAGCAGAGTAGATATAGAAGAAGGTGACAAAATACAAGTATTTGTAAGGGAAACGATTGCTCGCTCGCTGTAAATAAGACCAAAAGAGTTATATAATAAACTTTTGGTATGGAATCTGGTAAATCTACATGGTTCGAAAATGAGGCCTCCATCTCGCGCATAAGAGAGACGTCCATTGGTCATGAGCTAGAACCGCAGGCTATACTTTCCGTGTCAGTAGACGAAAAGAATGTAGCAGCGGATGGCATCATGAACCAGCCGAATAGTTTAGCAGAGTCATCTACAACAGAACGAAAGCTAGAACGAAAACATGAGGTTCGAGATGAAGCCTCAGCTTCCGGTGCCCAATCTGTAGGAAGTATTGTAGCATCTCTGCAAAAGGACCAATTGAACTCAGCGATCAAAAGTCAGCAAAGTACAGAAAACCATAAGCAAGATACTAACACTGCATCTACACCAAAGATAGCGGTTAATGACAGGCAAGTCTCAGGCAGATGTAGTCTATATAAGCAATCGGTACGCATTGGCTTTGTCGCGGGGCTATGTGTATCCACACTGCTTTTAATGATATGGATAACGCTTCTAAACCAATAATAGACAAGTTTACAAATACGTTACAAAACACTTGATTTATTTTAGCTTTTATGCTTTAATGGTTTTGTAAGAAAATAAATAATAAACAAAAACTATAGATTTGATTATCAATTGAAAGGAAGCCTCACAAATGTCAGAACAAATTAATGTCGATCAAGCCTTTAATCCTGAGCTACGCCAAGCTCAGGCAGACTTTGATGCGTACCTAGAAACACGCCCGTATCAGGGTGATGACGGTAAGATTTATGCGCCCGACGGCGAAAGAATTAAGAAGAAGGCCGTAGATGCATATTTTGATCAAGCTCGTGATAGTTACTACGAAGAAAGTCAAGGCACCTCTTATGAAGAGCTGACAATGAGTGAGCTTGCTGATGAGCTTGCCTACGCAGAGCTGACAGAGGACGAGACTAAGATTGGCGACCTTTCGGATGCTTTACTAGACAAGATGGAAGAGTTCTCTAGCTCTCAGGTTACTGAACGTAATCCTGATGGCATGGACGGCGATGCTCAGATGAACCTGTTTGACAGGGTTATGAGACTAAAGGACCAGAAGAAGCTACGATACCTAGAGACCAATGGTCATGAGATTAGTGACCGGGTGCGCAACGAATTCCTTGCAACTATGCCTACAACTACAACAACTACTGTTCCTGAAACCATGACTACAACTTCTGCTGCAATTCCACGAGAACATGATGGATACTTGCCTGGTGAGATCCCCGTAACCCCTGTTGAGGTTTCTGAAAAGCCAAGTATCGAAGAGATGGAAGCGAAATTTATCGATTTACTCAAGCAAGCTGGTCAGGCTGACGCTGAGGGTAGAGAAGACGCCGGAAAGTTACTTGAAGAGGCCCAGGCTTTAGGTAATCAAGTATACAAAGCTCAGATTGCTGAACTGCTTGCTGGTGCTACAGAAGCAGCAAAGGGCGGAAATTTTGAAGAAGCAGATAAATTAGAAAAAAATGCTCATCAAATTCTTGAACAATACTTACGTTTAAACGGTATTGATGGTGACAGTGACGAAGCGCAAGCTATGCGGGAGAACCTAGATAATGCTATCGCTGGTGATGACAAAGACATCTTTATAGCCACCAAGTCCGATGATGAAGCTGATAACGACTCTATTCCGGCTGGTACATTTGATGGTAACGATGCCCCTCCTTTAGTTTCCGCTTCAGATCGTGATAGCGTGCCACAGCCAAAGTCACGCTGGGATAGAATTAAGAATGTTCTAGGATTTGGCCGAGAGGATGAAGAGCGACAGGGCCGTGGCGTATCTCGAATGCGTCGCTTCATGGGCGGAGCCGCACTTGTGGGTGCAGGTCTCGTGGCCGGATTTCTGATTGGCAACTCAAACAACACTACCGATGCTGTACCGGCATCTTCAACAACTACTACCGAAGCTCCGGCTCCTACAGATACTCTTCCAAAATCAGTCCAAGAAGAATTAGATCAACACAAAGCTCTTGAGGAGGCTGGTGTAACCGACGAGGCAACACGTGTGAATATTATTCATAATCTTGAATCGTTCAAGCGTATGGTAGAAGATCCAGAAAGTTTTGCCTCTATGGTGAAATGGTACGAAAATCGTGTGACTGAATTGATGCAAAATGATCCAAGTTTGAGCAATGATGAGGCGAGGTTAATTGCAGAAAAACAGTTTAACGACTATTTCGAAGATCTTGATGATGAGAATGCGTCTTAAATAGACAAGTGTTCTCTGATAAAATAAAAACTGTAGAAAAGGAATAATCATGTTTAAGCTAGACGACAATTTGCTGAAAGAGCTTGGTTTGGGTAGTTTGCCTGCCGAGGAAAAGAACAAGATGCTGGCGCATATCTATGAAACTCTTGAGATGCGTGTAGGAATGAAGCTTGCTGAGCAAATGACCAATAATCAGCTTGATGAGTTCGAAGCATTCATTGATAAAAATGACGAAGCCGGCGCCCTTCAGTGGCTGGAGACCAATTTTCCAAAATATAAGCAAGTCGTGGCAGAAGAGCTTGAGAAGTTAAAAACAGAGATCAAGCAATCTGCGCCACAGATTATTGCAGCAAGTCAAGACCCACAGCAACCAGCAGCAAATTAGATTATTTGTTTAAATACACAGGACTTACTTTTGCGGTAAGTGCTTATGACCGGCGAGGAATGCCTCGACGGTCATTTCTTTTTTGCCAGCGGGCTTTAGCCTTTCTATCCAAAGAGAGCCATTTGCTGTTGTTATGTATATAGATTTTGCTTCTAGTACAACGCCTAAATCACCTGGTTTTTCGTTGGGTCCAGAACTCGGCACGGCATAGGCCTTTGTAACAATTACGTCCTTGCCAGCAATTGTAGTGCGACTTTTGGGCCAGTCGTAGTATGCACGTACCTCGCGTTCTAGTTGTTCGGCTGATTTATTGAAGTCTAGGATGCCATCTTGTTTGTTGAGTTTGCGAGTGTAGGTTGGAATGATGTCTTGTGACTGTGGTTGGGGAGTGATCGCTCCAGAAATGTATAGAGGTACGCTTTGCGTGAGTAGTTCGTGACTTAAATTGATCAGGTTATTCGTCAATGAGGGGGTTGTCTCCTCTGTTGTAATATCGTAGCTTCTTTGTGAGAGGATTGGCCCTTCGTCCATAGCTTGCACCAGAAGCATCAGACTAACCCCTGTTGTCGCTTGGCCAGAGAGTATGGCAAAAGCTATGGGATCGGCACCGCGTAACTCTGGTAGGAGTGAGAAGTGACTGTTGATTATTCCTAGAGGAAAGGTGTCTATGACGGATTGTGAAACGATGATGCCAAAATCAATCAGTATGCCAAGGTTGCTGCTGAAGGTATGTGAATTGATTAGTATGTCTAGCTCGGTTTTGTTGGCAACGGCGAAAACCGGTGATGTTCCGATAGTGTCCTGCATTTCTTGTATGGTAGTAGGTTTTGTAATGATGGCTTCGATGTCAAAGTCGTTCTGCAACAGGGAAAGAGATCTTGCCGCTACAGGGCCACTGCCAAAGAATACTACACGTGGCTTACCAGAGGTTTTTGTTGGATCTGATGTCTTTGTCATAATCTAGCTTTTCTAAATGCCCATCTTTATCAAGTTTGAAGAATGCATCTGGTTGGTCTTTGATATGATCGACGAAGACTATACCGTTTGTATGGTCGATCTCGTGCTGGAATACTCGAGCCAAGAAATCCTCGGCCGTAAGGCGCACTTCCTTGCCTTCTAAATTAGTGGCGCTGATACGTACTTTGGAATGTCTTTTGACTTTACCATAGATATCCTTGACACTTAGGCAGCCTTCGTAGTCTTCGACAAGCTCGCCCTCGTACTTGGTGATCTTGGGGTTGATAAAGGCATGAAACGTCCTGTCTGATTTGTCGTCAAAGTTGTTACGTAACACCACTACTCGTAATTTTTTGTCTATCTGAATAGCCGCTAGGGCAACGCCTACTTCGTGCGAACGGCTGTCCTCCCAGTCTAAAGTTGCCATTTCCATGTCGGCAACTAGGTTTCTGATTTCGTCGGTTATAACGCCAACTTTCTGTGACCGTTCGCGTAGATGCTGATTTGGCAATGTAATAATATCGTCTTTTGTCTTGTTCATTGGTTTAATATTATCAGAGAAGGTTCATGGGGTCGATATCATATGACCAGCCTGTCGGAAGGTTATGTATGATTTCAACCAAAGCATGCCTGTCGACTGACTTAATTACAATTTGCCAGTGATAACGTCTATGTGTTTTGTTTATGAATGCCGGATTGGGTCCTATTATCTCAATTGGAAAATCGGCAGACTTAATTTTAATGCTGAGTTGCTCGCTGGCACGTTGAGCGCTAGCATTACTTGCGCGGGAGCAAGTCAGTTTCAGCAGGTGTCTAAAGGGAGGAAATTTGTATATTTGTCGTTCCTTGATTTGGCTTTCGTAGAACAAGTTATAGTTTTTATCAATAACTGCTTTGAGTAGTAGGCTGCGGGGTTGATACGTTTGGATGACGGCAGTGCCTGGGGTGTGTCCTCGATTTATCCTACCCAGGGCCTGGGCAAGCTGTTGGAAGGTACGTTCCTCTGCAGTAAAGTCGGGGAAAGAAAGGCTTGTTTCTGCAGTAACGATACCCAATACGGCCAGGTTGGGCAGATCTAGGCCTTTGCCGAGCATTTGGGTGCCGACAAGTATATCTATAGAGCCATTCTTGAGCTTGGAATATTGCTGTTCGAGTCTTTCGGGCTTAAGAGTATCACTATCAAATCTGGCAATAGTTGCGTTAGGAATTAGTCGTTTTATCTCTGACACGATTGACTTAGTACCGATATTACGAAATATGATGTCGTTTGCACTACATTCTGGGCAATTCGTAGGTGTTTTGGCTAAGTATCCACAGGTATGACATTGTATGTTGTGGGTGTCACCATGATAGGTGAGGGGTAGGTCGCATCGAGGGCACAAGGCCTGCCATCCACACTGTTGACATAGTATTAGGCGGGCGGTGCCACGCCGGTTGAGTAATACCAGAGCCTGCTGTTTGTTATTGATGACTGTTTGAATGGCTTTCAGTAGAGTGTTCGACAACCAAGCAGATTTGGTAAAGTGCTGTTTATTCTTTAGGTCGATGACATCAATTTTTGGTGCTCCAAATGGATTTGTTACTGCTTGTTTCGTCATGCGTAGAATAGGCAGGTTTTTCTTGGAAAAAATGTAGTAGTCGTCAACGGAGGGGGTGGCACTTCCGAGAATGAGCTGAGCACTATGTAGTTTTGCAAGTTGGGCGCCAACCCGCGTGGCTTGATAATGCGGTGCCTGTTCTTGTTTGTAGGTACTTTCATGACACTCATCGATTATCACCAGGCCAACATCGTTCAAGGGAGTGAATAGGGCGGAGCGGGGACCGATAACTATCAGAGGTAATTTCGCTTCCAGTATGCTCATCCATATATTGCGACGTTCTGTTACGCTCAAGCCAGAATGAATAACTACTGTCTGGCCAGGGAATAACTCTTGGCATTCATTGGCTAGCTGGGGAGTTAGGCCGATTTCGGGAGTTAAAAGCACGACCGAACGTTTTTGCGAAAGGCTTTCTTGGATTAGTTCCATGTAAACCCTAGTCTTACCGGTGCCTGTATCACCGTGCAGCATTACACTTTGGCCAGAGGCTCGAATCTGCCCGAGTACTGAAGCTTGCTCATCGTTGAGTGGTGGCAAGGTGGCTTTTGCGTTGGTGACGGGATTTTTGGGGTTTGGTTGCCGGCTTTTTGATGTCAGTGCAACGGGTATTACTGTAGAGACAATTTGTCCAAATGGCGCGGGATAATAATCCTTCATCCATGAAATTAGTTCGATTAGCTGAGCAGGAAGTGGCGTATCACTGATAGCACGAACAATGGCTTTCGTTGTGAATGATGGCTTATTGACGGTATTTACCACAATTCCAACGACGTTCTTGTTTTGTAAGGGGACTATAACAATAGACCCAATCGGCAACTTGGTAGAAAAACTATACGTCAATGGCTTGTCACTGTGGTAGCGTTGGCTTCCTACCCAAGTCTCGTAATAGAACATATAAAACATTATAAGGATATTTGGAAAAATATGTTGAAAGTCTGCGCCAGGTGATTTATACTTGACGTTGTCTGATTGACAATAAGAGCTTATGTTAGATGTATTTATAACTTCACGAGTTAGGCGCAAGATAATAGTCGTATACGCAAAGTATCCGGACTTCAAGACCCATGTGCGTGGTTTGGCAAAGTTGATTAAAGAAGACGCCGGTAATATTCAGAGAGAGCTGAAACGTCTGGAGAAGATCGGCTTTCTTATATCCGAACGTCAGGGTAATACCAAGATATATCATACGAATAAGCATTTCGCGATCTTCAAAGAATTGCAGAGTATAGTGTTGAAATCACAACGAATGAATCAAAAAAAGCAATCTCCTGGCGCATAGAGGTCAAAGCACAGGAGTTACTTGCGTATCCATCCCTGTTATCGTATAATGCTGATATGATACAAGTTAGTAGAAAAGATTCCAAAGAGTCCACAGAGAACCTGCTTCGTCGTTTTACGCGTAAGGTACAAAGTTCTGGTGTTTTGGCGACCGCCAAACAATCTCAGCGATTTGAGAAGCCTTTGAGCAAAAGGGATCGACGTGAAAAGGCTATCCAGCGTCGTGACCGAAAGTCTCAGAAACTCAAAAAGATTAAGCTTGGCCAACGCTAAGTAAGATTATTGGTGACTTGAAAATAAGGGTTTAATTATCTAAACCCTTATTTTTCTGATAAAATTTTCTTTGAACAGGAGATATATGAATATAAAACAACGTATTGATGCAGATCTAAAGACGGCAATGCTGAATGGCGACAAAACCTTGGTAACTACTTTGCGCACACTAAAGAGTGTCATTTTGTATGCTGAGGTTGCCGCTGGGTCACGGGAACATGGTTTGAGTGACGAAGATATTGTGAGCTTATTGCAAAAGGAGGCAAAGAAACGACAAGAAAGTGCGGATCTCTTCTCTCAGGGGGGTAATCAAGAGAAATCCGATGCGGAGCTTAGCGAAATAAGGGTCATCAATAACTATTTGCCAGCTCAGATTGATGATGCAGAACTGCAGGCTTTGATAAGTGCAGCAATAGATGAAATACAAGATACCTCACCACAGGCTATGGGAAAGATAATTTCCAAGGTAAAAGAAAATGTTAACGGTGGTGCGGATGGCGGAAGAATTGCATTAGCCGTTAAAGAAAGGCTGGCAAACTCGTGATTGTATTTATTGGTGTTGCAGGCTCCGGTAAGAGTGTTCAGGGCAGAATGCTAGCTGACGAACTTGGATTGCCTTGGCTATCAACTGGTGAGTTTTTGCGTATGTTAATATCAGGTGAGCGTCGCAAAGAAATGTTAGCTGGTAAACTGTTGGAAGATCGTGAGATCATTAAGCTTGTTCAGAAAATTTTTGCTTTGATTGATGTGCATGAAGAATTCATTTTGGATGGCTTCCCAAGGACGGTTTCGCAAGCTGATTGGCTATTGAATCAACACAAGCATAATCAATTAGATGTTACGGCTGTGGTGCATTTAACTATAAGTAAGCAAACAGTTTTGGATAGGTTGTTACAACGAGGGCGTCAGGACGATAATCAAGAGGCGATTATGGAAAGACTGCGTGAATTTGACGAAGTTGTGCGCCCAATCTTGGACCACTTCAAGTCTGCAAATGTACCGGTTTTTGACATAAATGGTGATTCAGCGGTAGAAACTGTACATCAAGAAATAAAACAAGCCATCGGCTCACAAAACCAATAATTCATGCAAACAAGAATTAAAACAGAAGCAGAAATTGTAGCTATGCGTCAGAGCGGTAGGTTGCTCGCTACAGTTTTGGCTACCCTAAAAGAAGCGCTTGAGCCAGGCATGACCACTAAGGACCTGGCTGAGATTGCCAAGCGAGAATTGCGCGGCACTGGTGGAATACCGACTTTTCTAGGCCAGTACGGCTTTCCTGATGTTATATGTATTTCACTGAACGATGAGATAGTTCATGGCATACCGAGCACTAAGCGAGAAATCAGGTCAGGGGACATTGTCAGTCTGGACTTTGGCGTTACTTACGATGGCATGATAACTGATTCGGCTACATCCGTTGTGGCAGGCGGGGTAAAGAACAGCAAGATTGATAAACTGTTGATTGATACTGAGGCGTCACTTTTTGCAGGTGTGCGCGTATTAAAGAACGGTGTGAGGGTTGGTGATATAGCAAATGCAATCCAACAAGTTCTGGACGAGGGTAATTATGGCATTGTTCGCGATATGGTTGGCCACGGGGTTGGTCATGAATTGCATGAAGATCCAAACATTCCGAACTATGGCAAAAAAGGAACAGGGCCAAAGCTTGCAGCCGGCATGACAATAGCAATTGAACCAATGGCCACACTAGGCGATTTTCGAGTATATATTGATGTCGACGGCTGGACCGTGCGATCAAATGATAAGTCTTTGGCTGCGCATTTTGAGCATACGGTGCTTATCACAGAAACTGGCGCAGAAGTACTTACTCAGTTGTAGGTTTTTACAAGAAATATCTATATGTTGATTGCTCTTATGGTATACTTCCAGCATGCGCGAATCTTCGCAAAGTCATTTTTTTGGACTAGATATCGGTACTAGCACGGTTCGGTGTGTGGTCGGCATGGTAGATGCCAATGATCCGACACACCCTTCGATAATCGGCCACGGTAGTGCTCCAAATTTAGGAATGCGGCGAGGGGTTGTGGTGCATATCGAAGATGTCGTAGAGTCCGTGATACAGGCCGTAACTGAGGCGGAGCGTTTATCTGGTGTACAGATAAACAACGCAACTGTGAACATCAATGGTTCGCATGTTACGGGTATGAACTCTAAAGGTGTCGTTGCTATTAGTACAGCAAATCGTGAAATTTCTGCCGATGATCGTCTACGAGCAGAGGAGGCGGCCACGATAGTAAAGCTTCCCCCAAACCGAGAAATAATTCAGGTTTTTGCTAAGAATTATCGGCTTGATGGACAAGACAATATTAAAGACCCTGTTGGAATGCAAGGTGTGCGCCTAGAGGTAGATACTCATATTGTTACGGCCGCCTCACCGAACCTAAAGAGTCTCAGTTTGGTCATGGAAAAATCAAATGTCGTCCCGAGTCATTATACGGTTACCAGTCTAGCCGCTGCGGAGGCAGTATTGAATCGTCAGCAGAAGGAGTCTGGTACTCTATTGGTTGACATAGGTGCCGGTACGACTAATATTACGGTTATTGAAGATGGTGAAGTTCAGCATGTTGCGGTATTACCACTGGGTGGACTCAACATTACGAATGATTTAGCTATTGGCTTAAAGACCGATCTGGATATTGCCGAAGAAGTTAAACTCAAGCACGCTAGCCTAGAGGGAGAAGCAAAAATAGGCAGTGTATCTGTGGTACACAATGAAAAAACGCACGTTTTTGATGTCGAAGATATACGCATGATTACCGAAGCTCGAGTAGAGGAGATTATTGAGTATATCGACAAAGAGCTCAAGAAAATTCATCGCTCACGTAAACTTCCTGGCGGTGTAGTGTTGGTTGGTGGTACGGCGAATCTACCTGGGTTGGCAGATTTTGTAAAAGAAAAGTTAGAGCTTGCCACAAGAGTTGGTACACTGCAACCACTGTCCGGGTTAGTTGACGTAGTGCAAGATCCGTCCTTCGCAGGTGCGGTTGGGTTAATGATGTTGGATATGTTGTTTGTGCCAATGAACGATCAAGCCGTTGGTCAGCCAAGTGACAGTATGTTTGGGCTGATTAATGGATTTATGAAGCGCTTCAAACGATAGAGCTAATACTGTAAGCTTTGATGTGATATACTTTTTTCTATAAAGAACGACAAGGAAGAGGAATCGTATAAGATGCCACAAGTTGCACCAGCTATAGAGACTTTTGCGCGGATTAAAGTAATTGGGGTAGGCGGCGCGGGTGGCGCAGCCATCAACCGTATGATAGAGGCTGGAGTTGACGGGGTTGAATTTATCGCTGTTAACACAGACGCTCAGGCATTGCATCACTCTTTGGCGCAACACAAAATTCACATCGGAAGTGACACCACGCGTGGCCTAGGGGCTGGTGCCGATCCATCTGTTGGGGAGAAAGCGGCCTCAGAATCAATTGATGATATTAAGAAGGTGGTCGAAGGCGCTGACATGGTATTTATCACTATTGGTGCTGGTGGCGGTACTGGTAGTGGCGCCGGTCACATAGTGGCTAACGTGGCTCGTCAATCAGGCGCTCTCGTAGTAGGATTTGCGACAAAGCCATTTGCTTTCGAGGGCGATAAGAGGCGGCGAAACGCGGAGACAGCAATTAGTAACCTCCGTAATGCAGTGGATACACTTATTGTGATACCAAATGATCGTTTATTGCAGACAATCGATCGACATACTCCACTTCTTGAAGCATTTAAGGTAGCTGATGACGTACTTAGACAAGGTGTACAAGGAATCTCTGATCTTATTACCGTTCATGGGTTAATAAATCTAGACTTCGCTGACGTAAAGGCTGTTATGCAAAATGCTGGCTCTGCACTTATGGGAATCGGTAGGGCTAGTGGTGATGACAGAGCCGTAAAGGCTGCACAACAAGCTGTCGAGTCACCTCTGCTAGAGGTCTCTATCGATGGCGCTAGGGGTATCTTGTTTAATGTTATTGGTGGCATGAATATGTCTATGCATGAGATCAACACAGCCGCGGAAACAATAACTGCAGCTGCCGATCCGGACGCAAATATTATATTTGGGGCTACAATCAGCCCAGACCTAGAGGATGAGATAATTATAACAGTTGTGGCGACAGGTTTTGATGCTGCATATTATGCAAACCGAGATTTGGCTAATGACGCCACGCAAGTGATTGATGCACAGCATGTTATTACGACTAATGATAACGAGCTGTCCGGAATAGATACTACACTTGATGAGCCAAATGATGCGGCAAAAGCTTTTGATGATAAGCCGATGCCAAATATTTGGCACATGGATGGCAATGATGATAATGATTTAGGGTCTAATAGTGACTCACAGACGAGTTCTGAGATACAGACTTCACAGACCTTTGTTAGCTCCAGTGCAGAAGAGGATGAACTGCAAAAACCATCATTTTTACGTCGTTTGAAGAACCGTAGGCAAGCTGCGACAGATAAGTCTGACGACAAATCAGATGACACGCAAAATGAGTAAATAATACACCACATTCTGCTTGCAAAACGCTATAGCTAGGGTTATTCTAATAAACATAGACACTATATATAGAACAAGGAATATAGTGATAGTACGTTCAGATGAATAAAAAGTTTACGCATTTGAGATACTATTTGTTAGGTTCTTTATTCCAAACTTTTGGAGACAAAGCCAGCAACTAGAGTATAAATGTGTAAAGCAAGGAGGGTGCAATAGATGAAGTGTGGACAGTGTCAGAAGGCTGATACTAAGGTCATTGAATCACGCGAGGTATCTGAAGGAGATGCAATTCGTCGTCGTCGTGCATGCACTAACTGCCGGTATCGTTTTACTACTTATGAGCGTATCGAACGGCCACAGATAATTGTCATCAAAAACGACAGCACAAGGGAGCTGTTTAACCGTGATAAACTACTGGCTGGTTTGTATCGAGCTTGTGAAAAGACTCAGGTAACAAGCTTGCAGCTTGAGCGATTGGTTACTGATATAGAGCAGCACATACATGCATGTGGCGAACAAGAGACACCAACGGCCAAAATTGGCGATATGGTGATGGAGCGTCTTGCGCCACTCAACGAAGTTGCATATGTTCGCTTTGCGAGCGTTTATCGAAGATTTAAAGATATCGCTGGCTTTGAGCATGAACTACTTCAGATTCGTGAGAGGAAGGTTAACCCCGTCAAGTCGTAGAAGGCTTGACATCTCTCCTTGATACTAAAGCTCGCGGGGCAGCGTTTATTGCCGGTGAAGTCTTGAGTGTTGAGGAGAGTATCAATCGGTGGTGCTAGAGAGCGGCATCACCAAGGACTCTAAATAAAAAATTATAAAATCTAACAAATGGTTGCCGCAGAAACGGTTTCTTCGGTACCGGTAAAAGTGAGGGTACACTACAATGGGACAAACAACAATCCTGGGGCACAGGCGGTTATTAACAGCCCCTAAGAGCAAGGCATATGAGGAAATCAGTTGGGTTAAACGAGACTCAGTGATCATGAATCCTATGACCGGAAAGCCAGTGTTTGAACAGAAGGGCGTAGAATTCCCTGAAGGCTGGTCACTGAATGCCATAAACATAGTTGCGCAGAAGTATTTTAGTGGTACTCCAGGGACATCTGGGCGTGAAAGTTCGCTCAAGCATCTGATAGATCGAGTGGTAGACACCGTAGCTCGTCAAGGACTCCAAGAAGGGTATTTTGAGTCAGAGGCCGAAGCCGAGGATTACCGAGAGGAGTTGAAATATATTCTTGCTACTCAAAGGGCAGCATTTAATTCTCCAGTGTGGTTTAACATTGGTGTACCTGAACGATCCCAGCAAGCAAGTGCTTGCTTTATCTTGGCGGTTGAAGACACCATGCCTGCAATTTTGAACTGGTACAAAGAAGAGGGCATGATATTTAAGGGTGGCTCTGGTTCGGGAATTAATCTGAGCTCAATACGCTCATCGGCCGAGAAACTTGGCAAGAGTGCTGGTACGGCATCCGGTCCAATGAGCTTCATGAGAGGTGCCGACGCATCGGCTGGTGCAATCAAGAGTGGTGGTAAGACGCGTCGAGCTGCAAAGATGGTTATCTTGAATGCAGATCACCCTGACGTAGAAGAGTTCATCTGGGCAAAGGCTATCGAGGAGCGTAAGGCACGGGCTTTGCAGGAAGCTGGTTTTGATATGAGTCTGGATGGCAAGGACGCCTTCTCTGTGCAGTATCAAAATGCAAATAACTCGGTACGTGTAACGGACGAGTTCATGCAAGCAGTTGCCAACGACGAAAATTGGGACCTCAAAGCTGTGACGACCGGTAAGACTGTCAGGACATTAAAGGCTCGTGATTTGTTCCGTCAGATTGCTGAGTCTGCTTGGGAATGCGCTGATCCGGGTATGCAGTTTGATACGACTATTAACAAATGGCACACTACGCCTAATGCGGGTCGTATAAACGGAAGTAACCCTTGTTCCGAATACATGCATCTAGATAATTCTGCTTGTAACCTAGCATCAATCAACTTACTGAAATACCTTAATGACGATGGTACATTTGATATCAAATCGTTCATACACACAGTAGAACTTGTGTTTACAGCGCAAGAAATACTTGTCGGTTATAGTGAATATCCAACAGAAAACATTACTAAAAACGCTAAAGCATATCGTGAATTAGGTCTCGGCTACGCAAATTTAGGTGCGCTGTTAATGGCTCAAGGATTACCATATGATTCAGACGAAGGTCGTGCACAAGCTGCTGCAATAACGGCGCTTATGACCGGCCAAGCCTATGCAACAAGCGCAAAGATTGCTAATCGTGTTGGACCGTTTGCAGGTTTCCACAAAGACCGCGAAGGCATGTTGAATGTTTTGCGCATGCACAGGGCAGAGGTGTCGAAGATTGATGCTAGTTTAGTGTCCGAGGAGCTATTGAGTGCTGCGGCTGCGGCTTGGGATGAGGCAGCTGAGTTGGGTGAAGTTTATGGTGTACGCAATTCCCAGGCTAGTGTGCTTGCTCCGACTGGTACTATCGGGTTGATGATGGACTGCGACACAACTGGTATTGAACCAGATTTGGGACTAGTGAAGCTCAAGAAGCTAGTCGGCGGCGGTACGATGAGTATAGTAAACCAGACGGTTCCGCGAGCTCTGAAGGTTTTGGGCTACACAAAAGCTCAAATAGACAAAATTATTGATTATATCGATGTAGAAAAGACAATAATTGGTGCGCCCGGATTAAAGAATGAGCACGAGCCGGTGTTTGCATGTTCTATGGGTGACAACGCTATCCACTACATGGGTCACGTAAAGATGATGTCTGCAGTACAGCCATTTTTGTCCGGTGCAATTAGCAAGACCGTGAATATGCCTGAAGATGCAACAGTAGAAGAGATTGAGCAGTTGCATATGGAGTCATGGAAGTTAGGCCTGAAGGCAGTTGCTATATATCGAGACAACTGTAAAGTAGCTCAACCGTTATCGATGGCCAAGAAAGATGAGGATAAGGCTGAGACTAAATTGGTTGGCGATACCGCACCTCAAGATAAGATAATTGTAAAATCTACCGTACGTAGGAAGTTACCAAGAGTTCGCAATAGCCGTACCTACCACTTCGAGATCGCAGACTTAGACGGTTACTTTACGGTAGGTGAGTATGATGACGGAACCCCAGGAGAGTTATTTGTCAGCATATCAAAGCAAGGCTCTACATTGTCAGGGTTGATGGACTCATTCGCTATATCTGTAAGCCACGGGTTGCAATATGGCGTGCCACTAAAGAGTTATGTAAAGACACTTCGGGGCACAAGTTTTGCGCCTGCCGGCATTACAGATGACACAGAGATTCGTACGGCTAGTTCAATCACAGATTATATTGTTCGTCGGTTGGCATTGGATTACCTGTCGTTTGATGATCGACTAGAGCTAGGCCTAGCCTCTATTGAAGATATGCCAGATGAGCAGGTTAGCTTACTGGAAGAGACCGAGAATGATAGCACAACAGAGGTCTCTGGTACAGTTAGCGAGATTTCAGTACAGCCAGAAGAGCCAAAGATTGATGGTAAGACAGAAGATACTGCTCCTCTGTGTTATAACTGCGGTAACCAGACACAGCGTTCAGGTAGCTGTTATGTCTGCACAAGTTGCGGTAGCACTACAGGTTGTAGCTAGGGTATTGCCGTATATACCTAGGGAGAGGCGAGCCTTCGCCTCTCTGTTTGTATGTGCTAAGATTTAATCATGAAAGTGATTATGTTATATCGACCGAAGTCAGAGTTTGCTAGGATGGCAGAGGATTACATTCGAGATTATGAACGTCGTAATGGCCAGACTATAGAACTGATAAGTTTGGATACAGTGGAAGGAGCTGATAGTGCTAGACTGTATGGCATTACCCAATATCCTGCACTGTTGGTGATACGAGACGATGGTCAGTTGACTGCACAGTGGCAGGGAGAACGTTTGCCGCTTATGGACGAAGTTGCAGCCTATGCACGGAGCTGATTGTCAAATATACGTCATTTGCGATACAATATAGGATATAAAAGCATTCTGTCATCAGATGAGTGGCTATCAACCACGAAGCTGCGAGAAGAAAGTCATTAGATAAGTAGACCTTGCCGGGTAAGCCCGTTATAGCCGTCAAACAAGAGCTAAAAAAGTGTTAAGCACTTCTTTTAGAAATCGGATGGTACCGTCCTGCAAAACGCAGGATTCCGATAGTCTAAAAGAAGTGCTTTTAATTTTTACAAGAAGAAAGGCAATAATGATGCTTCATGAAGAGTTAGAGTTTGCTAAAAAGTTGGCACTTGAAGCGGGTGAGATTATGCGAAAGTATTTTGGTAAATCTCCTGAACCTGAATTTAAAGAAGACGATACTATTGTCACAATTGCTGACAAAGAGATTAACCAAATGGTGATTGATCGAATTATCAAAAAGTATCCAGAAGACGGTTTAGATGGCGAAGAACAGTCGCACAACAAGGAATCTGACAGGCTGTGGGTTTGTGACCCAATTGATGGCACTAACCCGTTTGCAATGGGACTCGCTGTGTCAGTTTTCTCCATAGCTCTAGTTATAGATGGTGCGCCTAAACTTGGCGTAATCTATGATTTTATAAGCGATAGGCTTTATCATGCGCAAGTTGGTTCAGGCGCATTTTGTAATAACGATAAAATTAGTGTGAGCCAAGAAATCTTAAACGAAAAATCTAGAATAAATTTTGATTGGTGGCCAGAAGCTGAGTACCAAGTTATAACTTCACTTGTAAAACTTTCAAAAGACAAAAGAGTTTACCTGCTGTCGCCTGGCAGCACAACCCATATGGCTGCCCTAGTATCGAGAGGTGAGTTTGTGGCAAGTATTTTTTCGGGCACAAAGGGCAAGAATGTTGATATTGCAGCCGCAAAGGTAATAGTTGAAGAAGCCGGTGGTAAGGTTACGGATTTATTTGGTGATGAACAGCGATATGATAGAGACATTAAGGGTGCGATTGTGAGCAATGGCACCGTTCATGATGAAATAGTTGAGTATTTGAAAGGAGATTTATTATGAAATTTAAGCACGGTACGAGAAGACGAGCGTTAGAATATGAAAAAGATTGGGCGAAGCGCTGGAAGGAAAACAAAACTTTTGAGAAGTCTGTAGACCAGCGACCAGCTAGTGACGCTTATGTGTTTTATGACGGGCCACCGTTTATCACAGGCGTGCCACATCACGGCACACTCCTCAGCTCGATCGTCAAAGATACTGTACCACGCTACTGGACGATGAAAGGCAAGCGTGTCGAGCGGGTGTGGGGTTGGGATACACATGGTTTGCCGGCCGAAAACTTTGTCGAAAAACAACTCGGCATCACCGATCGTAGGCAAATTGCTACTGGCAATAATGCCACTGCGCCGCTTGACAAAGATGGGAATATACTGCCGACGATTGGTCTTGAAAGATATATCAACAAAGCCCGTGAATCGATGGTTGCCAATGCCGCTACCTGGGAAGATGTCGTTGACAGGATTGGTCGCTGGGTAGACTTCAGCGGCGCTTACAAAACCATGGACAAAAATTTCATGGAAAGCGTCTGGTGGGCATTTAAAGAGCTATATGAAAAAGGCAAAATCTACGAAGGCGAAAAGGTGCTGATGTTTGACACCAAGTTTGCCACGCCGGTCAGCAAAAACGAGGTCACTATGGACAACGATGCTTACCAGACCGTGACAGACCCGAGTTTGTATACCAAGTTTAAGCTGATCGGTAGCGACGTGCATATTCTCGCCTGGACGACAACTCCGTGGACACTGCCGGCCAATCTCATGCTAGCCGTCAGTCCTGAGTTGACTTACTGCGAAGTCGAAGTCGGTGACGACAAGCTCATTATCGCTCAAGAAGCCCTCGATCGTGTTCTCAAAGACGATAGAAACAAGCTGATCGACTACAAAGTCGTCAGAGAGTTACCCGGCAGTGAACTGGTCGGCAAGAGCTATGAGCCACTCAACACCGGTAGCACCTGGCCAGATAGCGATGCAATTCACAAGGTTTACGCCGCCGATTTCGTGTCACACAAATCTGGTACAGGAATTGTTCATATTGCGCCAGCTTACGGGGAAGACGACTTTAATCTCGCCAAAATTTATGGTATCGATGCATTTCACGTTATCGATGACAACGGCTACTACACCGACACCAATTACAAAGGTCTCGAAGTTTGGGACAATAACAAGCGCATTGCTAAAGACCTGATCGAAAAAGGTATTGCCTGGAAAATAGAATACATTCGTCACGAATATCCGTTCAACCCACGCAGCGGCCAGCGCATAATGTATCGAGCGATTCCGAGCTGGTTCTTTGACATCCAGGGCTCTAAGCCACTAATGCTCGAACAAAACGAAAACATCAACTGGTTCCCTGAGCATCTTAAGCATGGTCGTTTCGCCAAAAACATTGAGCAAGCCCCCGACTGGAACCTTAGTCGCGATCGCTTTTGGGCGACCGCTATGCCGGTCTGGAAAGGTGACCGGGGCACTGTCAGAGTCATCGGTAGCTATGCGGAGTTAAAAGACCTCAGTGGCGTTGAGCTCGACGATTATCATCGTCCATGGGTTGACGATATCACCTTTGAAGTTGACGGCGAGAAATTTACGCGTGTCGACAAAGTCCTCGACTGTTGGTTCGAAAGCGGCAGCATGCCATTTGCTCAACTACACTATCCGTTTGAAAACAAAGATAAATTTGAGCAAAATTACCCAGCCGATTTTATTGTTGAGTATGTTGGCCAAGTTCGGGCTTGGTTTTACTATGTTCATGCTGTAAATACGGCCTTGTTTGGTGAACACGCCTTTAACAACGTCATCACTACTGGTGTGTTGGCTGGCAACGATGGTCGCAAGATGAGCAAAAGTCTTGGTAACTACACTGACCCTAATGAGCTGATGGATAAGTTTAGTGCCGACAGTCTGCGTTTTTTGTTGCTCAGCAGCCCGTTGCTTAAAGGCGAAGATTTCGCACTGCACGACAAAGATGTCGGCGATGTGGCACGTAAGCTGACCATGATATGGAACATGTACGATTTCTTTACCATGTATGCCGAGGTCGACGGCTGGGAATTTGACGCCACTGAGCAATCTACCCTCAATCCAGAAGTCGTCACAAACCCGCTTGATAAGTGGATTATCAGCCGTGTCCACCAACTCAATCAACACGTCATGCGTCACATGTATGACTATAACATCCCCGAAGCACTGAGCGACATCTTGCCGCTTATAGAAGACGCAAGCAACTGGTACGTACGCCGTAGCCGTCGTCGCTTCTGGAAGAGCGAAGATGACAGTGACAAGGCCGATGCATACAAGACGTTACACTACGTTCTTCTGAGGTTATCTATAACTCTGGCTCCCTTTACGCCATTCTTGGCCGAAGAATTGTACCAAAAACTCGACGGGGAGGCTGAGTCAGTGCATTTGCTAGATTGGCCGAAGCTGGGTAAGGTAGATGATATAGTAATCAAGAGAATGTCATACATTAGGGAGGTTATTAATGATGGTCTCAGCCAAAGGGCTGCTGCTGGCATCAAGGTGCGACAACCTCTCTCAAGCATCAGTGTGCCTGGTTTTGTTGACCAACTTGGGGAAGATTTTGAAGAGCTTCTGCCGATTGTTCTAGATGAACTTAATGTAAAGACTGTGAATGATACTGGTAATGACATATCTCTGGATATGAATATCACACCAGAACTCAAGAGAGAAGGTCTCATGCGAGAAGTGGTTCGAAATATTCAGAGTGCACGGAAGAGTGCTGGATTAGAGGTCGATGATCGAATTAGGCTGAGTCTTACTACTGATAGTTCTAATTTGCGAAGTGCGATAGATGAACATTTGGAGACGATTAAGTCAGAAACCTTGGCTATTGAGTTTGTTCATGAGCTGGACGGGTTTAAGACGGCTGCAAAAGTCGATACTGAAGACCTAGTGATTTGCATAGCCAAGCTTCACTGAATCATGCTTTGACAAAGTATCCTATCTCTGTTAAACTCTATCGGTAATTCATTTTCTAAGCAGAAAGTAATAATAGTAATGAAAAAAGCTGTAATTGCAACAGGTGGCAAGCAGTACCTAGTTGCAGAAGGTGAGACCATTGAAGTCGAGCTATTGAAGCAAGAAGGTAAAACTGCTACTTTTGTCCCCCTTCTTGTCATAGACGGAGATAAGATAACTGTCGGTACCCCCGAGATCAAAGGCGCTAAGGTGACCGCTGAAGTTGTATCTGATAACGTTCAGGGTGATAAAGTAACAGCCATCCGCTACAAACCAAAAAAGCGCGTACGCAAAGTCCGTGGACATAGGCAACGTTATACAGTGTTGCGAATCTCGAAGATCGCGTAACTTGGGTATATGCGAGAGAAGAGAGTTCATTCGTAAATGAACTCTCTTTTTATTGTCGCTCTGGCATCCTGAGCGATAACTCTGGCGGACATCTTCGGATAGCTACTATAGGCAACAGCTGGCTGTGGATAATTTTAGATAGAATTCGTAATATAAATTGTTGTTGTTGTACTAATGCCTACAGTCATCGCGTTAAATTTCTCATTCCTGTGCCTAATATGTAATATAAACAGGTTATAATGTACAAAAGTTATTAAAAACACAACGAAAAACTATAATATTGCAACAAAAATGTTATGAGATTTTACATTTTATCAGAGTGTAAAATTTATTCATTTAGTACTTGCTTGGGTGTTCGTAGCGTTGCATACTGTCTATGGGTCAAGTATCTGTTAGGTAAAATACCTAACGACCCAGGCATCGAAGGCTTTGCCTTGGATAGATACAAAACTCCAAAATTAAAAACACACATGCCAAACTAGTACTGACATTTAGTAGATCAACACGTCAGTATGGTCCATGCTGGCACCCAATGCTTAGTAATTGGGTGCCAGTTTCATTTTGCAATCGCCAACCTTGTCATTACAAGATCATGAGACTATAGACATGGCTGCAGATATCGGCCGAATATTGTTAATAGTCTTGTGAGATGATAACCTTAAGGTATTGAGTCGAGGAAAAATAGATAGTGTCAAAAGTTATTGCAATACTAAATCAGAAGGGTGGAGTTGGTAAGACCACTACGGCTATAAATTTGGGTGCTTATCTGGCGAAGGCAGGTAAGCAAGTATTAATAATTGATTTTGATCCTCAGGGTAACGCTTCGAGTGGGTTAGGTATAGCGAAAGAATCCGTCGAAACAACTAGCTACGACATACTGTTTAGGCCTAGTGAAGTTGCGACGGCGATTATCGAAACTGAAGTACCAAATCTGAATATTATTCCAACAAATACATCTCTTGCTGCGGCAGAAGTTGAGTTGGTGAGTAAAACAAATCGAGAGCTGTTGCTCGGTCGTGTCATACAAAGACTGGATTATGATTATGTACTGATCGATTGCCCACCTTCTTTAGGTCTACTAACGGTAAACGCATTATCGGCTGCAAGATATCTGCTGATACCAGTACAAGCAGAGTATTACGCACTAGAGGGTCTGAGCCAGTTACTTTCTGTAATGCAGAGAATAAGAAGAGGCTTGAACACGGATCTAGAGCTTATGGGTGTCGTAGTTACTATGTTCGATAGTCGGACTAGCCTGTCTGAACAAGTATACAATGAGCTAAAAAAGCATTTTGGGAGCAAGCTATTTAAGACCATTATCCCTAGGAATGTAAGGTTGGCGGAAGCGCCGAGTCATGGCAAGCCGATATCAGAACATGACAGATGGTCTAAGGGTGCTAGGTCATACAAGCAACTAGCTAAGGAGGTGATAAGCCGTGAGTAAGGGACTAGGCAAGGGTCTTGATGTATTAATGCCGACAGATTTTGACAAAACAATTCTGACAGAGGATAACGATCGAATAAAAAATGTATTCATTGATGATATCGAGCCAAATCCGGATCAACCACGCAGAACCTTTGACACTAAGTCGCTAGAGGGTTTAGCGAATTCTATTGCCCATTTTGGTATTGTTCAGCCAATTATTGTTTCACCAAAAGGTAAAAAATATATTTTGGTTGCTGGCGAGAGGCGGTGGCGCGCTGCACGAATAGCTGGTCTTAATTCGATTCCAGCGATTATCCGCAAGCGCGAGGAGCTAGAGCAATTAGAGGTTGCGCTCTTGGAAAATGTCCAGCGTGTTGATTTATCACCTCTGGAACAGGCACTTTCCATCGAAAGACTTCACCAACAATTTAATCTTAGTTATCAATCAATTGCCGAACGTTTAGGTAAGGCCGTGTCTACTGTCCATAATACGGTACGTCTATTGAAGTTGCCGAAAGATGCGTATAAGGCTCTGCAAGAAGAATTGATCACCGAAGGCCACGCTAGATCGATATTGGCCCTAAAAGGTGATGATACAAAACAGTCTGAATTACTTGCATATATCATCCGGCATGAATGGACAGTCCGACAGGCTGAGCAGTTCGTTACGAGTGTCAAAAAAGGTGCAGATGCAAAAGTAGCAAAGAAATCGACAGTGGTTGAAACACCTCAAACAAAATCATTAAGCCAAAGATTGCACACAAAAGTCACAGTGAAGCGTACTGCAAAAGGTGGCCGTCTAGAGATTTATTATGGCAATGAAAGCGAGCTGCAAGCTCTACTCAGTCGTTTCGAAAAAATATAAAAGAATAAGTACTAGTTGATCATGGTACGTATGCACAAATAGTCTAGAATGATTTTGCTTTGTTGATAGGAAAAATCCTGTATGCGAGTGTACCGACAATATCTTTGGCTGGTACGGTGCCAAAAGCTCTAGAGTCTAGAGAGTTTGGACGATTATCTCCGGAAACAAATATCTCGCCATCGGGTACAACCAGATCGACATTTGCTTGGGCGTCAGTGTTGATAATTTTGTAATCACCAGTCTTGTCGGGGTTGAAGCCTTTTGGATGATCGCTGTTATATATGGTTACATCATTACCATGAATTACTACTCGTTCACCTGGCAGTCCTATAACTCTTTTGATTAGCTGTTTGTCTTGGGCAGGGTCAAAAGCTTCAATACCATGTTTTACAAAAATAACAATTTGTCCACGTTTGGGGATAAAAAGCTTTCCTGTAACCCGCTCCATAGTGCGCGGTAATTTCCACACAATTAATCGATCACGGTTCTGTAGAGTGTTTTCCATGCTAGGTCCATCTACTTCATAGGATTGAAATACAAAAGCCGTTAAGAATAGAGCAATAAGTGGTGCGATAATCAAGATAAGAATTGTAGAAAATGCGCTTTTCCAGCTTTCTCGTCGTTGGGATCGGGCAAAATCCTGCCTAGCCGTGGGGGGCGGTGTATTGCTCCGCGGCTCTGTTGTTAATGGTGTTTCTGGCTGCATCTTAGAATCCTTGGTTTATGTGATTTGTATTTGAAGGTAGATAATCGTATATGCTAGTAGGTAGATTTGAGTACTTTCGTAACGTCTTGAACTCTGATCACTAATACTATTTTCTACCCTCGCTTATAACAGTGTTACTTAATCGTTTGCCTACGTTCCAGATAATCACTATATAGCATTATGCTATGATATTCCATCCACAGGAATCGCCGAAAACGATTTTACTTGTTATTAGCATAGACGATATACTGTATTGGCATTCGTATGGATAATTTTCGTAGATATAGATCACATCCAAATAAACAATCATCTATGGATGGCTTTGTTCGAGCAACGCCAAATAGAAAAGTTGGTCAAATTCCTGAACTAAAGCATGGTAACGCTTACGAGTCAAAGCGATCAAGGGTTGGTAACTTTAAGTCTACCGACGGCTTTCATCCGATAGAACGCGAAATGTCACGTGAATTGAATAATTCTTCACGTGCTCGGCAGCCGGTCAGAGATTTCAGTGGTGATATAAAAATAAGCCAAAATACTGGCGTCGACGATACGAAAACTAAAAACAGTAGGTTTCGAAGGTTACGTAGCAACAAGACAAAGCCTGGTAAATTGCATCGTATTCGTAATTTCTTTGTATTTAACCCGCTCAGACGCAAGAATTGGACAAAACAACGAGCTTTTGCTCACGCACTTATACTGATTATGTTGTTTGGGGGATTTTTTGGCGGAAGAGCTTGGTGGCTGGCTAATAAAATATTCCAGGGTGGTGGTGGTGCTGTAGCGATGCAGGACAATGTCGATCCATCACAGCTAAGGGGCGAGGGTGATGGACGGGTAAATGTGTTATTGCTAGGTCGGGGCGGTGAGGGACATGACGGTGCCGATCTGACAGATACTATAGTTATTGCAAGCATCAATCCGATTCAAAAAGAAGCAGCCCTGCTTAGTATACCGCGCGATCTATATGTTCAATCCGGTAGCTATGGTGGGCATTCAAAGATTAACGCGGTATTTGCTAACGCCAAAAACAATGCACTGGCAAACTCTAGTCCGAGTGATAGTGAGAGGGTTGCAAAAGCGGAAGCCGCCGGGTTTAAGGCAATAGAAGATATAATCCAGTCAAAAATTGGTATACCAATACACTACCATGCAGTAATTGATTTTGCTGGTTTTGCAAAAGCCATCGATACTGTCGGTGGTGTAGACGTTGACGTGTCAGAAAGTCTGTCTGTATATGAAGGCAATATGTGGCTCATGGGCCAGCATTACACGCTAAACGTCCCACAAGGTAAATCTCACTTCAATGGAATAAGGGCATTGGCATTCTCTCGTTCGCGTCACACTAGCGCCAGAGGGGATTTTGATCGTTCAGAACGGCAGAGATTAATAATGGTTGCGCTCAAGGATAAGATATTTAGCGCAGGCACCTACGGAAACCCTCTGAAGATAAACCAGTTGATGGGTGATTTCGGCAACCATATACGAACTAATCTTGGTCTGAATGAAGTGAAACGCTTGTATGAGATAGGTAGTGAGATCCCCAGTAACAAGATTGCATCTGTTGATCTTGCTACGCCACCAAACAACTATATCACTACGGGTATGATTGATGGACAATCTGTCGTATATCCAAGAGCCGGTTTGGATAACTATAAAGAGATTCAGTACTATGTCCGTAATCGTTTGAAAGACGGTTTTCTAGCTCACGAGAATGCTGTTGTTGCGGTTTACAACGGTACAGAAATTGCTGGTCTTGCTAGTAGGACATCCGATGACCTTAAGTCGTACGGCTATAATATCAGCACAGTTGCTGACGCACCCACAAAAGGCATTCAAAAGACAGTGGTTGTCGATTTGCGAAATGGAGAGAAGAAGTATACCAGAAAATATTTGGAAAATAGGTTCGGCACATTAGCGGTAGGGCAGTTGCCGTCAGACACCAAAATCGTGCCAGGCAACGCAGATTTTGTTATAATACTAGGTCAGAATGAACAAACTCGCCTTGCGAATTAAACCCAAGAGTGGTTTTGCAAACCTAGCCCATATTGGCCTAAACGCTTTGCTGCCATTTTTGCTGTATGTTCTTGTAAAAATAGATTTTGCTATTTTGGCGGTTGCTCTAGTCATACTGAGCAAGTGGCGAATGTTTGCGGTGCGTCCTAGGTATTGGTTAGCAAACTTTCGGGCAAATGCTATAGATATTATGGTTGGGGCGTCTGTTGTGGTATTCATGTCGTCCACGAATCTTGGCGTGTGGCAGCTTACCTGGGCAATTTTATATGTGCTGTGGCTTGTGTTGTTGAAGCCAGGATCTGGCACGGTATACATAGCCTTACAAGCAGGTTTTGGTCAGCTTGCAGCGTTAATGGCACTATTTTTATTGTCTGGTGACTTACCGCTTGCAATACTCGTGGTTGCTGCTTGGGCTATCTGCTATTTGAGTGCTAGACATTTCTTTACTGGCTTTGATGAGCCATACACACAGCTATATTCTCATGTTTGGTCATATTTTGCCGCTGCCTTGGTATGGGTACTTGGGCATTGGTTGTTGTTTTACAATGTTTTAGCGCAGCCAACATTGTTGCTGGCGGTTATAGGCTACGGACTTGCCTCTATATATTACCTTGATCAGACCGATAGACTTTCTGCTGGGTGGCAGAAACAATTTATTCTTATGATGGTGGCTATCATATTTATTGTTTTGACGCTCTCTGACTGGGGCGACAAGACTATGTAGATAGTGGTGATTGTTATACTGTGGTAAATGGTAAGGAGGGTGTTCATGGAGCAAACAACAGATATCAAGAGCGAAGCAACGAGTCCAAAACAAGGTACGCATAAACCACGTCGTTTGATGCCTCTTGGTATAGCATTATTGATACTAATCAGCGCTACTTCGGGTTTTGCGGGTGGCTGGGCAGGTTCTCGCTCAAATAGCAAGATATCTATAGACGAAACAACGAATAGACAAATAATATCTAATGAAAGCCAGCTTTATAGTAGCTTGGCAAAAGAGGTTGGGCCAAGTGTTGTGTCGGTTAATGTAACTTCTACGAGCAGAGGAGGCGGTGGATTCTTTGATCTGGGTCCGTCGCAGGTTCAAAGTGCTGGTACGGGGTTCATTGTTAGTAAGGACGGATTGATTGTTACTAATCGTCATGTTGTACAGGGCAGTGATAAGGTGACGGTCACGCTTTCTGATGGTACTGAGCTTGATAATGTTGAGAAGGTTGGGCAGACTAGCAGTGGCGATCCTCTCGATATAGCATTCCTTAGGATAAAGGACGCGAAGGGCAAGGAATTACGCCCAACTAGCCTGGGTGATTCTTCGAAAGTTCTTGTTGGTGAGAAGGTTCTGGCAATCGGCAATGCCTTGGGTCAGTTTCAGAACACTGTTACCGCAGGGATTATTTCGGGCTATGGTCGCAATGTAGAAGCTTCTGATGGTACGGGTAGAAACTCGGAGACACTCCAGAATCTTTTTCAGACAGATGCTGCCATCAATCAGGGTAATTCGGGCGGTCCACTTATTAACATGAACGGTGAGGTTGTCGGTATAAATACTGCTGTCGCAGGTGATGGTGCTGAGAACATAGGTTTCGCTATACCAATCAATGATGCTAAGGGAATTATTGAGGGTGTCATTAAGACGGGTCGACTAGAGCGTCCATACCTAGGAGTTAGATATGTGTCGTTAACAGACGATTATGCATATGAGCTGAATATTGATACCAAGCGCGGTGCATATATTGTTCCGGGCAGTGGGGGTGAACAGTCGATAGTCAAAGGTAGTCCCGCTGATAAAGCTGGTTTGAAGCCCAAGGATATAATCGTAAGGATTAATGATCAGTCAATCAACGAAAAAAATAGCCTAACATCATTGATTAGCAGGCATAATGTTGGTGATGAGGTAACTCTAACTATAATCAGAGATGGCAAGGAACAGCAGGTCAAAGTAACCCTAGAAGCTATACCTGATAGTGTGAATAATTAACTTTCCGTATTATAGGCGACACCTTGTTGGTGTCCGCCCTGAAAGACTTGAATGAAGTCGTCTGTTTGAATTTGACGGAACCCATGACGAGCGGCTATGAGTGCTAGTTGTTTTTGCTGTGGCGGCAATGACTCGGTCAATATATAGCTCGGTTTGTCGTAGAAAGATGCGGCCTGGGCGAATAGTTTGCGATACGGATCGAGACCGTCGCTACCACCAAAAATGGCAAGACGAGGTTCTTGCATGGCTGCTTGGTTTATTTGGTAATCATCTGGAACATAAGGTAGGTTAGCGAGAGTTACTACCGAGAGACCTGGGGCGTTAGAGATTGGTTCGAGCAAATCACCCTGGGTGAAGTTAATGTCTACATGATGTTTTGATGCATTGGTTTCAGCAACCTGTAAACAGCCGGGGTCAATATCGGTAGCGACAACGGTGGCCTGAGGTAGTTCGAGTTTTGCGGTAATTGCAAGTGCGCCAGAGCCGGTACCAACATCTATAATTTCTAGATTTGATTCGTTTGACCCTGGAAGCTTTTTTAAGATATCAATCATGGTTTCGGACTCTGGCCGTGGTTCTAGCACTCTTTTGTCGACCAAAAATTCGCGGCCATAAAACTCTGTTTTGCCACGAATGTACGCCAAGGGTACATGCTTCGCACGTTCCAGAAGCTGTGGTTCTAATTGTGCACGGGTTTCATCAGTTACAATGGTGTCCAGATGTGCCATAAGCCAACTGCGATCTTGCTGGAGTATGTCAGCTAGAAGTAGCTGGCTATCAAGTCTAGCTGTACCGATTCCTGCGCTTTCTAGTTTATCTTTTGCATATGCAAGCCATACACTAATCGTCATGGGACTTTCCTTTTTTGCTTGTCGCCAACAATTGTAGCACAGTCAGAGATTAGTAAATAAAATACAATTGACAACATTACTATATTCTGTTACTATTAAGATGGTATCAAATAAAAGAAAAAGTAGAACAATGCCAGAAATTTTTCATAACCCAAGCTATAATCCAGAGGTTGGACCTGAGCTAAGAGAGGCTGGTCGCGCAACCGATGATAGTGCGAGGATTTCTAGTGAGCTAATTGGCCACATTGATCAAGGCGCTGTACCGCTGCTGTCGTCAGTGGAAGGTCTCGAGCCACATGATCAGTCCAGGGTTATCGATGCTATTATCAACAGTCCGAATCCAAGCTTGGCAGAATCCATGGATGAGCAAGTCAAGCGAGCTGTTCAATTGAATCAGTATGACGATCGAAAATAATCCACGAATAAACATTGACCAAGAACCTTATGTTGCGGTTCGCCATTTGATAGCGGACGATATAGATAGTCTATCGTCAATCATGGAGCAGTGGGTGCGTAACCCTGAAACTGGCGAGGTTATAGATGAAGAAATTGGGTCAATCAAGCAATTAATGGTAGATAGTTTACTGGGTGGTAACATAGACCGTCAGTATTTAGTAGCCGAAGACGCTAGCGGAGAGCCTATTGGAGTCATGGGCATGGCATATCCAAGTGACGATATGCTGACCTTCACAAGTACCGAGCGACCTATAGAGATCGTAAACGCTTTTGTAGATGGTGACTCAAGAGGCATGGGGGTAGGTAGCCAGCTGCTCGATAGTGTTTTTGCTATTGCAAAAGGCCTAGGAGCCACAGAGGTTATTGTTAATAGTGGACCACGGTACAAAGAAAGTGCCTGGGATTTTTATGATAAGAAGTTCGGTGGAAGGATCACAATCCTAAAAGACAAATACGGCCCTGGCCTAGATGCCCCTGTGTGGGAAAAAATCCTATAGAAATAAAGCTGCCGGTGAACAATACAGTCTATTCTTGAGCTAGGAGTTCGTGTTCAGCCTTTTGGAGCTGTTCGATAATGTCATCGATATTGCCATCAAGAGCACCCGGAATATTACTCCTGGAATAGCCGATCCTATGGTCGGTTATTCTGTCTTGTGGGAAGTTGTAGGTGCGTATCTTTTCACTCCGGTCGCCACTGCCAATTAAGTTTTTGCGCTGAGCCGAGGCTTTGGCATTTTCTTCATCTATCTTCATCTGCAGTAATCGTGAGCGAAGCACACTCATGGCTTTTTCTTTATTCTTGATCTGGGATTTTTCGTCTTGGTTTGTCACCACAATGCCTGTAGGCAAATGAGTAATACGGACCGCAGAGTCAGTAGTATTTACAGACTGACCGCCGTGACCGCCAGACCTAAATACATCTACCCGTAAGTCATTGGCGCTTATTTGGACGTCGGTTTCCTCAGCTTCGGGCATAACGGCAACCGTTGCCGTACTGGTGTGGATGCGACCTTGGGATTCTGTGGCGGGAACTCGCTGTACGCGGTGAACGCCACCTTCGAATTTGAGATTTTTGTATGCTTCCGGACCATGCACGGCAAAGATTACTTCCTTGAACCCACCGGCATCTGATGGGTTGTCGCTGTGTAGTTCTATGCTGTATTTGTGAACCTCCGCCCATCGGACGTACATGCGGTATAGCTCGCCAGCAAAGATTCCAGATTCATCACCGCCAGCTGCGGCCCTTATTTCGATGATGACATCCTTGTCGTCGTTCGGGTCTTTAGGAGTAAGAGCTTCGGCGATTTTGGCTTCATTAGCCAAAAGGGCTTCTTTCGTGGATTGCAATTCCTCTTGCGCAAGTTCTGCGAGTTCATCACCGGAGTTGATGAGGTCAACGGCTTGGCATCGTAGTTTTTCTAGTTTTGCTCGTTCATCAAACAACTCTACAATATGCTCTAGTTCGGAAACTCGTTTCGCGAGCTTCGGGTATTCCTTGGAAGAATAAATTGTAGGATCTTGGAGTTTGGTGCGCAGTGATTGCAATTCTTTACGAAGGGGTTGTTCTTTTTCTCTCATATCTCAGCTAAATATTATAAAAGAAAACATTAGTAAAAGCTACGATAACCCTCTGCTTCTTGGTCGCATTTAGCATAAGCATTGTGTGTTGTATGTAATGTGGAGTATTCTATATATAAATCGACGGGATTTGTGCGTGAAAAAGCTACCAAAAATACACATTGATTTACTACGGAGGAGTACCTTTTCGGGTTTTGTTAGTAGACACTGGCGTGTGTTGATGTTTATTTCCATACCTTTTATATCGTTTCTTGTTGCTTGGTGCGCCTTCCAGATCCCTCGAGTTAGCCAGTTCTTTAGGGGAGAGATGCTGGCTGGCGGGGGTGGTGGTATCTTCGAGCTTTCTTGGCTCTATCTTGGGTTATTACTATTATCGACATCTCTCTATGTATATTTTGATTACAGGCATCACAAGAAGCCGCTTGATTTTGAGCAGCCGGGCGTGCGATATTCACCTTATCATCACGTAAAGGTCGTGATTATTCCACTTGTGCGACACAGGTGGAAAGAGCTGAGTTACTGGGTAACTGCGGGCACGAGTACTTTAATTGTATTAGCTTATATGCTTAATATTGTTGCACCGGCCGTTTTTGCGGCAACCCCTACGGTTGTTACAAATAGCGCTAGTAATATTACGCACGGCGCAGCCAGATTGAATGGTACTATCAGTGATGATGGTGGAGCATCACTTTCGAGTCGTGGCTTTGAGTACGGTACTGATACGAGTTACGGCAAGACTCTTAGCGAGGACCTGCCCGATTCAGGATCATATGATACGTGGGGTGAGACCAAGGACGGAACAACATTACTAAATTCTAGAGTTGTCTATCATGAAAATTATGTTTATGTGGGTGGACCTGGTAAGGTGCAGAAATTTACCCCAGAGGGAAGCTATGTATCTAGCATTGGCAGCCAGGGTGAAGGCTCTGGGCAGTTTCTGGCGGCCAATGGAATAACATTTGATGCCAGCGACAATATGTTTGTTCTTGATGGTAGCGATAATATGGAGCCTGGATTTAGGGCGATAACAAAATTTGCCGTTGACGGGACGGTTTTGGCAAGATGGGGGGAGAGGGGTTGCGCTGAAGGGCAGTTTAGCAAAGGTATGGGTGCTATCGTTTCAGACGGTAGTTATATCTACGCACTTGACACTGGCTGTAGCCGTATACAGAAGTTTGATGTTAGCGGTAATTTTATTGCTACCTGGGGATGGGGTGTCGATGATGGCAGTGCAGCTTTGCAGGTATGTACTTCTGGTTGCCAGGCTGGAATTTCTGGTAGTGGAGTTGGGCAATTAGGCAGTACGGCGATGGGTATTTATCTAGATGGCTCTAGTCTTTATGTTGCTGATTCGTCTAATAGTCGAATTCAGGTTTTTGATACGTCAGGGGGTTATGCAAATGCTTGGGGTTCAGCTGGTTCAGGTCCGGGTCAATTCAATATGCCGACCGATATTACAAAGGTTGGTACGACACTATATGTCATCGAGGCATTCAATAATCGTGTGCAGAGCTTTACGACTACGGGATCTCCAATTGCAGTGTGGGGAACTCAGGGGACCAACGATGGTCAGTTTCAGATGCCCTTCAGTATAACGGCAGATAGTAATAACCTATACACGGCCGAACTAGGTATGTTTGGTGGTATGAACCGTATACAAAAGTTTACTACGTCGGGCAGCCATCTGGATTCGTGGGGTGAACCTGGGCCAGGTGAATTGGCGTCTCCTTCTGATATTGCCTTTGCTCCAGACGGTAGTCTGTTTGCAATCAGCCAGTTAACCTTCAATGTGCATCACTTCAGTGCTACTGGTGAGGCGCTGGGTAGTTGGGGTGGAGGGCTTGGTTCTGGTCCAGGCCAATTTGGTGGCAGTATTCATGGAATAGCCGTAGACTCTGGTGGCAATGTTTATGTATCCGATAAAAACGATCGTATCCAGAAATTTTCTAGCACAGGGACACTACTTGCGACTTGGGGAGCTTATGGGTCAGGGGATAATCAGTTTAGTACGCCAGCCGGAATTGCGATAGATAATAGTAACAACGTTTATGTTGCAGATAGTGGTAATAACCGTATTCAAAAGTTTAGTAGTAGCGGTAGCTTTATAGAGATGTGGGGCTGGGGCGTTGACGATGGTAGTAATGTATTTCAAACTTGTTCGTCTGGCTGCCAGGCCGGTATCCAAGGCACTGGTAATGGACAGTTTGCCGGCCTGTACGGACTAGAGTTCAACCCATCCAATCAGCTATTGGTGGCTGATGGAAATCTTGGAGGAAGGGTACAGACTTTTAGTACGACAGGAGCTTATCAGTCGCAATGGGCTTTTGACGGAGGAGAATCATGTAACGGATGTTATGTTACGGTTGACGAGCAAGACAATGTATACGTTACGAATTCAGATGGCATAAAGAAATATAGCCCCAGCGGAACATTTTTGACCAATATTGGATCTTGGGGATGGGGCGCGGAACAGCATCAGACGGTACGTGGTATTGCCGTAGATGGGCAGGGTAATGTATACGTTGCTGACGAGTATAAATCCCTGATCCACAAATACCCTCAGCCAATCAGTAGTAACTTTTTTTTGACAACATCCAAGCTATTGTGTGAGACAACTTACCATTACCGTGCGTTTGCTGTAAATAGTGATGGTACTGGCTACGGTAGTGACCAGACGTTCCTTACGGGAAGTTGTACGAACGCAACCGTTCCTGGCGCACCGAGCGGACTCACTACTAGTTTTATTGCGTACGATACGATCGCAATAAATTGGCAAGAGCCGAGCGATTTCGGAGGACGTGCATTAGGCGATTATATTTATGAGTATAAGAAAAGCAGTGACAGTACATGGATAAGTGGTTCAACGCCAATACTGTCGGAAATGATAGGTCCTCTGGATGAAAATACTTCTTATGATTTCAGGGTTGCTGCTACAAATAGTATAGGAACGGGGCCATACACCTACATGACGGTTAGTACTGTGGACGGAGGAGCGAGCCATACGTTATCATCTTGTGCAGATCTCCAGACGATTAATTATGATCTTATTGGTACATACACCTTGGCTCAAGATATTGATTGTAGTGGATATAACATAACCATTCAGACAGGTGGCGGCGAGGAATATACATTTGATGGAATTATACCCATAGGTACATGGAGCCGGTATGGTTTTCGCGGTACTTTGAATGGTAATGGCCACAGCATTAGAAACATCAGGATCGCTAATAGCGAAATCCCGATTATGTACATAGGACTCTTTTCGAGAACAACTGACGCAACAATTCAAAATGTTACACTGAATGATATTGATTACGAACAGACCGGCATTCCTACTGGAATGGTGGGTGGAATGGTTGGATATTCTATCAGAACTGAGTTTAGCAATGTGAGCGTAACGGGCGATATAACGGGTGTTTATGCTAGCCCTGGTACGTCCGATACTATTGAAACGATAGGTGGAGTTATCGGTTATGCTGAGCTAGAGACAACACTCAATAAAGTTTATTCAGATGTCGATATATCAGTCAGTCGTACATATATGGCAACTACATCAGATGCACAAATATTTATTGGTGGTCTTGTGAGTGTGACGTCACCTGTAGATGGAATAATTACGTCTTCAGATGTGCCACCCGAAATTTTAGCAGAATATACAAATATAGATGAAACGGCCTCTGCCTCTTTGGACAATGTTTACTCCGTGGGAGATATTTCGGCAACGAAGTCTGCTGGATCGTTGGCCGATACTCGTGCTGGCATAGGTGGTATAACAGCATTCTTAATGCAGGGTACAGTCAATCATGCATATACGTCAGGATCACTATCCGCCAGTCACCTGGACGGTTCCAGTGTAAGTGGGCTGGTGGGTCAAGCATTGCCTGGTCCGGGAGCCACTATACCAACAACTATCATGAATTCATTTACCGCAACAATTGTTAGCAATGATATTCCTCTTGGTCCAGGTATGCCGGCTGAATTAGAGACAAGTCTGCCGCTCGGTTTTTTGATGGACGCTGGACCTGGCTACGGACCCGTGTCGGCTTCTAATGTTTATTATGACAAAGGTGTAGTTGGACGAGATGTGTGTTTCTGGACAGCAGTTTTGGGGGACGGTATGTACCCAAATGCCGATGAATCTAAATGTAAAGCGGTAAACACAGATGGCTTGCAGCCAAATTATTTCAAGAATAATAAGATTAATCCTCCACTAGACACCTGGAACTTTGTAGCTTCATGGAGACTGGTGTGTGATGATTATCCAAATTTTGTCGGTCAAGAGTGTGACGATGTTGATCCGCCTGTTATTTCAGATCCTCCGGTTAGCCCCCCCCCCCCCCGGAACCCCCCC
>JAGQNK010000041.1 GCA_020428105.1 Candidatus Saccharimonadota bacterium | reverse complement strand
CTAGACTCCTGATAGGTAACTTTGTGATACTCTATGTCCTTTTCATCGCCATAGCCGTTGCTATAATAGCTAAAATCTTGGGTGTAACTTGGATCTTTGTAACGAATACAGGTGCTGCTGCTTGACCTATAGTCATATTGGGCACACTCTTGAGGGAGTACTACCTGATAAATTGACATTTCGGAAGCTTTTGCATTGGCGAGTGTAAACGAACTTTTTGTAAGGGGTGATTCGTCGGGGTTGGTCAGCGCAAGTCTTGCAAATACAAAAGCCTCTTTATTGCTTTTCACAAAAACAGAGTACGCATGTTTTTGTCCAAATATTAGGCTTTCCTGTGCCTTAACTGTCGCAAAAGGTATAAACGATAGTATTAAAGCAAAAACTGAAACTAATATGAGCTTTATTTTTATATTCATAAAATGAATATAACATAAGCCAGCCTTTTAAACTATCAAAAGTCACGACCTTTCTGCGCGTAGGCGCGGCTGATCCGACAGACCTGATTTTTCTAATATTAAAAGTAATTTAGTGCGGAAAATTCAACAATAATCAAAATCCAAGGTGTGTTATGCGGGTCAGTCTTTGGATGGCAAACGGCGGGGCGTATATTATAATCAAGGTTCGATATTCTAATCCTGGCACTTAGCTAAACGTTAATTTCCTGCACTTGCTCTTTGCAAACACTGCTGATATACTCTTGTAATTTCGGGAACTGCACTAGAATTTCCGGCTCCTGGCGTATTATTTACCACCCCCACAGCTCTATTATAGGCAGCTTCGCACTGTTATTGCTAGTACTGTGAAGCTACCTCGCTACTGTCTGGTGAGATAGAGATTGATGAAAGTTACTTTGGTCCAAGAAGGGTACGTGGTCTTCGTGGCCGTGGAGCGGGCAAGAAAGTTATCGTCTTTGGGCTTCTGAAGTGGAGCGGTAAGGTATACACGCAAATAATACCTAATGTGAGCAGAGAGACACTAAAACAGATTGTACAGATGAAAGTATAACCAGATAGTACTACTATCTGCTTGGACGGCTGGCGTAGTTACGACGGACTGGTTGATTGGGACTGAAAGCGGCATTACCGTGTGAACCACGGGCAGAATGAACTTGTCGCTCTGAAACAATCCAAAAAACCACATTAACGGTATCGAAAATTTCTGGGCATTGCCAAAGTACGGCTAGCTAAACTACGAGGACTGAGGAAAGACCATTTCAATCTCCATCTCAAAGAGTGTGAGTTCAGATATAATATGCGGCATGAAGACATATACACAAAGCTACTCGATCTGCTCCGAAAGGAAGCGCGTGACTAGGCTAAACTAGTCTTGAACCTTTTTTATTTTGTAGTTTTTGGACATGCGTGAGTTTTGTGATTTGTTTGGATTTTCTGGGCATGGTTTTATTCAACATTAATTGATTCAAGAATTACCTTTAAGTCATCGTTGTATTTTCTAAGATCAACCTCGTTGTGAGCTTCTTGGTTTGTTTCCGGATTGGTTGTTACATCAGCAGGGCTATCTTGGGTAATTATTACAAAATAACGAGCACCTTTATCTGTAAATTCGTAGAAGTACACGGTTTGCTTCTCGCTTAACGATTGACCAAAAGTACAAACAGCGCTTGTTGCACCCTTGCGCGCAATTGTTATCGGTGGTTCTTTGCACATATTTGCTGTTTTTTCATCGTAAAGTGAGGGTTGGTCTTCGGTTCGCTTGGTAATTAATAGAGCGACCGGGTAATCACCTTGAGTAGATGCAACGAGGAACTTTGCTCCTGACTCGCGACTGGTCATAAAGGGCGGCACATCTGGCTTTGTTGTGGAATTTCTATAGAATTTAAGGCTAAACTTCTGACCAACACCGTTATCATATGTCGTAGTCGGCAAGTGATAGCCGACAAATACAAGTGACCCAGCCACAATCAGCGCAACCAGAACTACCAAACTGATAGCTATTTTTGATAATTTTCTACGCCACGGACTTTTTTGTTTTGGCGGGTTATTCAAGCCCATACTACTTGCAGATTGTGGGAACTGTTGCACTTGCTGTTGTGAGGGTGGTGGTGTGATTGGCTTTACAGCCTGAGTCTGTGGTTGATTGTTTGGTATTGAATTGTTTTCGTTTTGAGGATTCATATTTTTATTGTTGATAGTACTTACACAAAGATTAGCACACTGGCATCTTTTCCATATACTTTTAGTTGCATGAACTTTGTGCCACTTGAAGAAATATTATACACACCTCTTTACTTGATAGGAAATGTCATTGTCGTAATGATGGCATTATATGCAACATTTACTGAGGTCTTGCCTTATTAAAAGTCATTAGTAAATGCTCCATGTCTTGTGTATTTCTCACTGGACTGACGTTTTCTAAAGGTCGTGATGGTGTGGGCCTTCTCCAATTACAAGCGTATGACCAGGTTTGTTGTTTGGGATTCATTTTTTTATTATTGCAGGTGTTTGGTCAAAGCTTGATGAGAAAGAAAAGTTATAGCGTATCACTAGCATAATCGAACACTTCCGATAAGTTACTACCACGAAGCTCCGAACCACTTGCGCATTTGCGCCGCTAATTCCAATTTTTGTCCTGATTTGGTGGGGGTGACAGGATTTGAACCTGTGACCAATCGGTTATGAGCCGACTGCTCTAACCACTGAGCTACACCCCCGTGCTTTTTGTTCATGATTATTCCTCTTCATCCTGCTATATCGAACAAATCGGTCATGAAATATCAATGGTAACAGAGAGAGTATATCATTAATTTCCATATAAGTTGTATAATTATTCTAGTAATGTTCGACAAAATCAAAAACCTGAAATCAATACCCTACATACAGGAACTAAAGGACGTGCGAATACTGGGCATGCTTGTTTTTGGGGTGATTGTCCTTTTGGTGAGCTGGAGTGGTGTGAAAGTTATTGAGACGAATTATATCTTGCAGCAACAGATAGCTCGCATGGAGGAAGAAACTAAACTCTTAGAACTACAAAATGCCAATGAGAAGTTGAAAAACGAATATTACAAGACAGACCAGTATCTTGAGTTGCAGGCGCGCAAGCAGTTCGGCAAAGCTGCGCCCGGAGAAACAGTTCTTGTGGTACCAGAAAGTGTAGCCCTGAAATACACAAAAGATTTCGGCAATGATAAGGCAGAAAATAAGTCATCTTTCCAACAAAAGGAGAAGCCTTTTTACCAAAAGAACATAGAGGCTTGGATGAGCTTTTTTTTCCGCAGATCTTAGGAATTTCGTGAAGTTAAATAATGTAATAATCGGTTAAGCCCGTTTTCTCATCTGCGTTTTAGGTATTTTTGTCGATGCAAAGACGCCAAGTGCCAATCTACTTGGCAAATTTAACTGAACTTGCAATATGTTTGAAATCAGACAAGTATTTTGTATTATTGATGTCTGGTGAACCTTCTGGCCAATCATGGTGGTATTTTTCTCGAAATTCAATCATAACCACACTCTTTCCTTCGTCGTAGTAGTAGCGGTGATCTGTGAAGGACTCTACCTTTGCGTCCGGTGGCCCAAGATAGTCAACTTTTGTGAATAATGCCTGGTGGCTGTCTGGCCGTTTGCCCTCAAACAATACTTTGGCAAAGTAGTCTTCTTTGACCTTAGCTTTTAGTGCTTCGTAAGATGTCCAATTGTCTGTTTTGTCATATGGAAATCTTTTAATGGTTATAGTTACGTTCTTGTCATTTTTTGGATGTAGGGTTATGGGCTTTGATTCTTTGCTCCAATCTGGTTCTGGATCGACAGGGCCACAGCAGTCTTCCCAGACATACGGATCTTCTTCCCAATTGCTGGGTAGACTATATGCGAAGGTCTTGGTTGAATCGTCTGCGTTTTGATACTGAACGGTCGGCGCTGCTGTCTGTGCGGGCTTTTGGTTGTCTACTTGTCTTTGGTAGACCGTCCAGCCGACTGTTGCTAAGATAGCTACCAGGACGAGAGCAAACACAAGCTCCATAGTAGAGAATCCACGTTGATTAATTTGTTTCATATTTTCTCCTAATTATGGATATCAGTGTAAAGCATATACATTGTGAATACCATGCACACTTATACTAAAAAAGACCTCAGTAGAGGTCTTGGTAAATTCTTGGTAGCGGGGGGAGGACTCGAACCTCCGACCTTGTGGTTATGAGCCACACGAGCTGCCACTGCTCTACCCCGC
>JAGQNK010000040.1 GCA_020428105.1 Candidatus Saccharimonadota bacterium | reverse complement strand
TCATATTCACCAAAAGGTAGCGATGAGATAGTTGGATTCAGACCATTTTGTTGTACGCAACAGCTGCAGGACGCACGTCCATGGATTGGCTTTGTGTTTGTGGTCGAGGTTGAAGAAGGTGAACCTGAACCTCAGCTTAGTGAGACTAGGGATACAAAATGGGTGCCGGTGGACGAAGTGCGGTATTTGTTTGATACTGCTCCAGATAAGTTTTTCGGCCTAGAGCTCCCCGCGTGGGACTATTATCTTAGAACTAATTAGTATCGGTTTGGCTGCTTGGGTAACGACGTATCTACTACCAAGAAGCGTAAAAGTATTCTATTGATACGTTATGATAAGTCAATTTTTGGTGGAGATACGGGGACTCAAACCCCGGACCTCTTCGCTGCCAGCGAAGCGCTCTAATCAACTGAGCTATATCCCCAAATAACTGATGTATTATAACATGTACTTGACGCTGGTGAACCTGTTACAATGTACGAATGAGTAAAACTTCGAAAAAAGCAGTAAAAAGTGATGGGCTGAGTCGATTAATTCTGTTTATGCTGGTCGCGGCAATTACCATGTTTGGCTTTAGTGGTTGGGCATGGTGGCACAATATCCGTAGCAATCCAGAGCGAACATTGATGGCAGCAGTAGAAAACAGCTTACGTACAGTCAGCTCTACGCGACAGGTCAAGCAGTCAAATGGTGCTCAGTCGATGGAGCAAGGCGTGGAGTTGTCGCTTTCGCCTAGTGCGGTAGCACATGGGTTTACCACCATCAAGCAAGAGAGTGTGTCTAATACGACCATTAGTACAGAAGCAATCAGTACGCCAACGGTTGAATTTGTTCGCTACACAGATATCGTCACTGACCAAAAGAACTCAAAGGGTAAGAGTTTGGATTTTAGTAAATTGTTGAACATATGGGGCAAGACGTCCGCAGAACAAACCGGTGACCTAGGCGCGCTTTACGGCGAGTCTGTGCTTGGTGTTGTGCCTGTAGCGAACTTGAATGTAGATGATAGACAGACCTTAATGTCTGTCGTGAGGAATGAAAAAGTTTATGAATTTGATGAGGCAAAGATTGAGCGAAAGATCGTCAATGGTCGACCAACATATATTTATCCGGTCTCGGTCAAGCCCACAGGCTACATAAAGCTACTAAAAGAGTTTGGCAAGATCATGAATATGAAACAGCTGGAAAACATTGACCCAACGCAATATGCCGATGCGCAGCCAATGGTGTTTAATCTAACTGTTGATGTGTGGAGCCAGAGGTTGACTGGAATTACTTACGAAGGCGACACAAGGACTGAAACGCTCGGTAGTTACGGTATACGTCGCAATGTGAAGTTACCGTCTAAGTCTATTCCTGTTGCAGAGCTAGAAGCCAAGCTACAAGCAGTACAGGAGTAGCTGTAGGGTAGCCGAGAGAGTCTATGCAAGTAGTTGTAAATGCTTTGATGACCAGTTACGACAAAGTCGGTTCTGGGCCAGCCGTCTTGCTACTGCACGGATGGGGTGATAGTCGCAAAACTTTTGATACGCTAATCAACAGATTATCCGATAGTTTTACGTTGATATCTCTTGACTTACCCGGGTTTGGTGGCAGTCAGTCACCTAATGAGCCATGGGGGCTGGATGAATATGCAAAGTTTGTAGCTGAATTTTTGCAAAAGGTTGAGTGCCAAAACCTCATGGCAGTTGTTGGTCATTCTAATGGTGGCGCAATTGCACTTCGAGGCCTCGGAAGTGGTGTGTTCGGTGCGGATAAGCTTGTACTGTTAGCATCCGCAGGAATTCGCGATCATTACAGGGGCCGAAAGAAGGGTTTGCGTTTGGCGGCTAAGACGGCAAAGCTGATGACGAAGCCTCTGCCCAAACAAGTACAGGCACGACTGAGGAAAAAGGCGTACAAAGCGATTGGCTCAGATTTATTCGTGGCCGAACATCTCCAAGAGACTTTTAAGCGCATTATTACCGATGATGTACAAGCTGATGCAGCAAAAATTCACAGTCCTTGTTTGTTGATATATGGTTCGGAAGATAGTGCAACACCTCCTGGATACGGAGAGATTTACCGTAAGTTAATCGACGGTAGCAGATTGCATATTATTGCTGGAGCAAGTCATTTTATCCATCAGAGCCATACTGAACAGGTTTCTAAACTGGTGGAGGATTTTCTGAAATGAGAGGAACATTGAGTATATTTAGTCCAAAGTTTGCCAAAATTATTGTCTACATGTTGCAGAGTACTGAATATCAAGCAGTGCCATATTTGCGTTGGTTTTGGCGGACGGTTGATTTTGGTCAAGTGATGAAGCGGCGCGATCTGGAATATACGAAAGTGGCAAGGCTGATGCTGCTTGCCCTGC
>JAGQNK010000039.1 GCA_020428105.1 Candidatus Saccharimonadota bacterium | reverse complement strand
GTGTAGGTGTAGGTGTAGGTGTAGGGGTAGGTGTAGGTGTAGGTGTAGGTGTAGGTGTTACATCCGATGATAAACAGTTGTCGCCTGGTTCAATAACCTTATCCGCCTCAAATTTACGCGTATCGCTCGGGGTGCACTTATTTGCTTCCGGGATAATGATTACACGATCTACCATTACATTATTTTCTTTTCCAACCAGTTTCAGCGTATTTCCAGACTGGGTAAGAGCTACCTTCCCGGCATTCTGCCACTGCCAAGTACTAGTACTGGTGCTAGTCGCAGTAAAGCATGTTGGAGAACCACCAGATGGAATTACCTCAACACCTACGCTAGCACCTTGGATGTTAGAGACTTTCATACGCACCCATACGACGTATGAACCGCGCTCGGTCACTGATACGTCATTTCGCACCATACTGCCAAAACCACTGCCAGGAACACATGCCGCTGCCCGCGCCTTGGATACCCAAGCAAAAAAACTGCCAACGCCCAAACCAAGTACAGCCAAAGCTATAAATGAACTCTTAAGAGTCTTTCTTAGTTTTGTATTCATATTATTTCCTTTTTATTTTACTTCTGTGACAAGCATATACAATATATCAACAGTGGTCAACTTTAGTTGTTAATCTTCAATAGTGCAACAGTTTCATTTGTCTAATAGTGCTTTGCTCAAATTAACTCAAAAACCCCTCTTTGAAAAGGGGTTCTTGAAATGGTGAACCTAAAGGGTACTCATTCCGAAATCTTTTATCGTGAACTGGAGGAGCTAGCGAATCAACTCACTGCTCAGGAGAATCACAATGTTTAGGTTGCTCCGTAAGACGCCAAAGGCCGTGCTAACAAACACCTCGCTATACAACGAGCACTCCTTCTATAACGCATTTGTGCGAGATGTGAAAAGAGCACAATCAGTGGTAGTTATTGAAAGCCCATTCTTGACCGAAAAAAGAGCACTGTACTTTGCAGGGCTATTCAATAAACTGACCAGAAAAGGTGTGAAGATTCGAGTAAATACCCGAGATCCACGTCACCATGATAAGCTGCTGGAGATACAAGCCTGGAAATCCATCCGAATTCTTAGAGATAACGGTGTCAAAGTCTATTTCTTTAATGATATGCGTCACCGTAAGCTTGCAATTATTGATGGTCAAATATTATGGGAAGGTTCACTGAACATTTTGTCACAAGTACTGAGTCGAGAAATCATGCGTCGTACTAATTCAGTTGAGCTAGCTCATCAGATGATTCAGTTTACAAAGATTAATAACAGATTCTGGTGATATACTAGAGACTCAAGTATGCATAATGAATACCATATCAATGAAGAAGACATAGCAAAGATCATTAAGTATCTTGAGTTTGAAGATCCTGATAATGCTAACCGTGAATATGCAATTCAGCTTATTGAGTCAATGCAGATAAGCAGTAATGAAATAGCCAGATCAGATGAAGCTTTGGCTGAAGCCATCAGGAAGTACACCCAGAAGAAAGGCTAGAACTAATTCGGGAAGATATCCGACGCTTTAACACCTAAGACGGTAAATATTTCATATAGTGTCTCAACTGACGCAACGGCAGCCCCCTGTTCCAAGGTTGCGTAGTAATTAGTAGAGAGTCCTACTTTTTCAGCAATCTCCCGCTGAGTATAGCGCCTTGCCTTGCGAGCTTTTTGCAGATTAGTCCCAATTACTTTTCTAAGCTTAACTTCGTTCATGTTCCTGTAGACTTATTAAAAATATCGTATACAAACTGTATCATATATTGTGTAGTATATCTACTGGTTTCTCAGTTGACGTCGGATTGCAGTACTAGATGGGAATAACTACCTTTTGGTAGACGTTGATCAGAGGATTCATGTCACCCTCAAAGGCACGTTTATCTGCGTCAATAAGCTCGCCGGCAGATACTTGGCTATAATCAAGCAGGTAGCCAGCATGATCCGCAAGTAGAATTAAGAACAAACGAATTGTCCGGCCATTACCTTCCCGAAAGGGATGTAGAGCATTAAGTTCAGCCGCTAATCGGGCAATCTCTTTAATGAAGGCCTACTTACCTAGATTAGCAAGATACTGCTTGCCGCGTAAATCCTCAAAGATTCGTTCGCCCTCAGCAATAATGAACGGAGCGTGAGCAAACGGCACGCTGCTATCTGCCTTTGCTATATCGACTGTACGGATTTTGCCAGCAAAGTCATATATATCTTCAAATAGAATCTTATGGAGATATTTCAAGTAATTAAAATCAAACTGGGTAGGTGGTTTCTCAGTGATTAGCTTAGCTGTCTTCTTGGTGACGATATCCTGTTCGGCATCCTGCAAGGCTTTCGGACCAGAAATACCAAGCTTGTTTTCTAGTACGCTGTCATCGTCAGTAAAGTAGTCCGTCACGGAATTACTTCTTTGTTGGGCTGGTCATCTGTTTTTCAAGCGTTTTTTTGACAGTCTGAAAATCAAATCCCTCAGCTTCCATACTACGAGCGATACTAGCTATCAGGCGTTGCTTTTTCTCGGTCTGACTCATAGCTATATTATAGCATAAATGGAAAACCTCTGTTGCTATTTACGAGGAGCCATACGGAGCCCCACAACAGAGGAATTACTACCACTGTTATTCTACCATAAGCATAGTGCTTATGTCGCAGCTGACTGTTTTTGCGTTTTTGTCATTTTGTTGCCTAGCTATTGCCTCCTGAAACTACCTCTGTTACTCTTTATGCAATCA
>JAGQNK010000038.1 GCA_020428105.1 Candidatus Saccharimonadota bacterium | reverse complement strand
TTTTGGAGTTAACTGGTCTTGTACCAAAATCTATTATATTTACACATGTTCAAGCCCAATAAAGCAGGTAAAACTTTAGCCGGTACGATCAATTTGTATGACATTTTGAGGCGCATGATGCTTACACGCAAATGAAAACATTTGGTCGGTGCTTCGCATCGCCAATATAAAAATCGCCCGAATGGGCGATAGTTCCGATATATGTCTGGTTGTGGAGCCATCTTCGGGATTTGAACCCGAGACCCCTTCCTTACCATGGAAGTGCTCTACCCCTGAGCTAAGATGGCATAACTACGCGTGACATCATATCAAATGGTAACTATTATGTACAGTGGCGCTACGTGCTCTTATACCCACGATAAAATTCAATCCGCAAATTCCATGCTAATAGGTGTACTTATTTCATCCATTCGAGTACCAATACTGATTGGGTACTCACCAGTAAAACACGAGAGGTTGAACTTGTCTGCTGGATAATTGGTTGCCGCAACCATACGTCCTAACGACAAGAAGCCCAGGTACTTGGCGTTGATTGTCTTGCGCATGTCCTCGACAGTCATATGGGCGGCGGCGAGTTCACTTTGCTTGGGTGTATCTATACCGTAAAAATCAGGGAAACGCACCGGTGGCGAAGCAATGAGTACACTTATCGATCGTGCCCCTGCTGCACTTGCTTGTTCTACAAGTCGTGGCAAAGTGTTGAGGCGTACGATGGAGTCGTCAATCATTATTACGTCTTTTCCTTCCACGGCTTCGGGGATTGTGTTGTGCTTACGTCGAAGTTGTCTGTGGCGTTGTTGTTGAGTCGGCTGTAAAAAAGTCCGACCAATGTACCTACTCTTGACAATAGCTTGACGATGTCTCAATCCAAGTTGTTCTGCGTAGCCTTCAGCGGCCGGGATGGAAGTGTCCGGGACCGGCACCACAACAATATTGTCAAGGTTATCAGTAGTTGGTGGATGCTGTTCGGCTAGTTGCTCGCCAAAACGTCGCCTGACTTCATTGACGCGTTGTCCGTATAGCAGGCTATCATGCCGAGCAAAGTACACTAGCTCAAAAATATCCAGTTTTTCTTCTCCTTCAGCGAGCTGACGGGTTTCTATGGTGCCATCTTCCGACATGATCACTAGTTCTCCGGGCCGTACCTCTCGTAAATAATCAGCATCAATGATATCTAGTCCGCATGTTTCGGAAGCCACAGCGTAGCCTTCGTCGAGGGATCCTAGTGCCAGTGGTCGAATACCTCTGGTATCACAAAAGCAGCAATTTGACCATTGTGCATAGAAACACAAGAGAAGGCACCCCTAAACAACGGGTAAGCTAACTCTACGGCATCTGCAAGATCATGTCCGTTACGAATGTTCTGCGCTATGGCGTGACCCATCATTTCTGAGTCATTTAGAGGTGATGTATTAACATTATGCTGTGAGAGAAACTTTTCGAGTATCCCTGTTGTAGGTAGATTGCCATTATGCGAAAAGGCAAAACCAGTCGCCTCATCCAAGACTGGCTGTAGATGTTTATTTTTGTCCCCGTTTGTGGAGTATTTATTGTGACCTATCGCCAGATTGCCTGTTAGTCGAACAATGTCTTCTTCGCGGTAAACATCACGTACAAGCCCAGGCATTCGATGCGCTACTATAGAACCATCGACTTGCTGGCTGGCAATACCACTGGCTTCTGGTCCTCTGTGCTGTAAGGCAAATAGCTCTTCGGCTACAAACTCTGCCGCTCCTTCGCCCGTGGCAGCCGCAACAGCACATTTTTCGCCGATTGTATCATATTCATAACTCACTTTAAGTCATTATAGCATTGATATTGCTTAGCTAAGTACGACTAGTGGGATTCTTTGTTGGTTATGCCTTCAGATATTTGAGTAAAAAATCAGACTTTCGTCCGGTTCGTGCATGGCATTGTTTATGGTGCAGGGTTATCTACCAAGTAGGAACACTGCTCAGAGGATATTCTAACAGTTTAGGACAGGTTAAATCAATTATATAAATAAGGTTTAATATACCCGCCCTATGGGTGATTCCTATATTGTTTCTCGCTTTGTTGTTGGGGTAGCGCCTAGGGCATATTCTAAAATATTGATTTCTCGCCTGAGCCGTTGTCTATATGATAATGATTAGTAGCAATATCTGGAAACCACCAACCAAGTTGTCGGTATTCAGTTTGATATAATGCGTACCACTTTCAAGACATATGACACCATCGAAAGCATAGAATAATTTTATGCTTATGTCGTTTACTGTCAGGTTTTCAAGAACAGTTACTATGATTGGATTAACAATGTGATTAAGCGTGCTTCGTTTTTGATTAGCTCAAATAACGTGTTTTTCATAGCGTTAAGCCTCTAGCAGTTATCATCTATGTAGGCCGTAACACCTTCATTAAATGAGTTTGAGTTACCCTCGTCATACTCATCACCAGAACTATAAGTACTGCAGATATCATTTTCTTCAGCCCAGTCATAGCCGGCTTCGTGTCCAGAACAGTCGCTTGTGCAGTCATAGCCCTCAAATGAAGAATTGCTAGTTGACTGTGACCGAGGCTCGGAGCTGTAATTATCTGTATTGGCAGTAGTCTTGTTTTCGTAGTTACTAGAAGTGAAGTTGTCTTGCGTAGTAGTGGGCGATTGATGGCGAGTCAATATAACGGCCACAATGCCGCCATTTATGACAACCCAGAGAATAAATACCTCCAATACCGTAAAACCTAGCAGCGGGGTTTTCTTTTTTAGAATAAAGTTATTAAGCTTTCTGAACCAAGTCTTTTCCATAGTTTCATCTCATTGTTTATTATAGCACACTCACCAGATGCGCAGTATGAGCACTCCGTGGCATTGGACTTCGATGGTGATTGGGCGGGCGGGGGTAGCCTTCCGTGATTATGTTAGATAATGGTATATTGCAGGGGGAAATTACTATAAAAATGCGAGTATAGTGTTATATAGACTAGACTTTTATCGACGTGTATCCAATACAATCTATTGCGCTGAATTAACAATTTCTACTAAGCTTGGAGTACCTGGCGCTACATAAATAGGACTATCTTTATATGATTTTACTGAATACGAATATATTGCAGGGCGTGCTTTTACTTCAGGCGTGCCAGGTATGGTCCTGTATCGAGGTACATTATACTGTGCAACCCCGCCATGCCAAGAACACGCACCGCGACCGACAGCACAACTTGGCGAGAAAGTGCCGTCACTACAAACAGTGCAATATCCAATAAGCTCCCGTTTTTCTGGCATTCCTGGTTGATACGGTACAGCTTCTGCTACAAGTATCTTGTATGCGTACGTGTCCGTAGTTTGCTTGCAAAACCCGCTAGTAGTATCTATGCAGGACTTGGTGTTTTTTTCTACTTCTTTTTTTAATTTGTTTTCTTTGGGTTGATTTAATTTTAGAATGCGCGATGATATCTCATTCTTCGAAAGATACTTTGGCCCATCATCTAACCATACAGCGCCACCAAATGCGTAAAATGGAGGTAATTGAACCTTAAATAGTCCTACAGATAAAAGGGTGATCATGAATAATGTGATCCATAACCAGACTAGGGTTTTTATGTATTTAAGCTTCACATTGTATATGTATCTTGGGCTTTTTCGCTTTACACGATATCTCGTTGGTATGTCTCTGTTATATTTTGTATAAAGTGGATATGAATCTTTAGATTTATGAAATTTACCCGATTTAGACTTTTCTATCGTGGGCTTTGTTATTTGTGTTTTATGATGACTAGATATACCGGAATATTTATCCCTATAATCTTTCTCCCAGACTTGAGCAGCCTTGCTTACGAAATTTACTGTATTTGGCTTTGATTTGATCGCATTCTTAAGCCAACTATTTGCTTGTGCGTTATCACCACGCATATACCAAATCAATGCTTGAAGTTCATCAAGTACGAATAAGCGGTCACCAGGTATTGTATCCAGTCTATCAGTTCTATTTATTCTATCTAACTCTTGCTGATAACTATTAAGACGTGCACCAGAAACTGTTCCCCTAGCTGCCTTATCAAGTATACGGATATGTTTAACTATCGATTTTAGATTAGTATTCATTACGCTTATATTATGCCATGAATTAAGACAATATACGTCTTATGGTTGCTTCAGCTTTCTTTTCGTCAGATAATTGACTACAAACTATTATGAACATGAATCTAAGATCTATACTACCAAGGAAAATTCAAAATAAGGCTGTCTCCAAATATGAACTTGATAGATATTTTCAAACAAATTCGATAGAACAATTAGTTGATATTCTACAGCAAGGTGAGCGTGCAGGGCTTTTTAGTTTTGACGTTACTATTAGTGCTGAGTACCTTGATTGGAGAGAAGCCAGACGCAAGCTATTATACCCACCAGAGCTAGGGATAGATTTGGGTTTTGCACAACCAGTACCCTACGGACTCTACGAGTTATCTAGCAAAATAAAGAACGCCAAACCACTCAATCGCATGGAATTAAAAAGGGTTGTTACAAACATCCCTCACAACACACTAGAGCAATATCTGCGCTTTAGGCTATACGGTATTGATTATAAGAAATTGCATAACGAGGTAAATTCAAAGATACACCACACAGACAAAGACGAGGATTACGACAAGCTTGAATATAACGGCCTTATGGCTATGGGCGCAGAAATCACATACCTAAATGAGCCTATCTATATGAGTTTCCAACATCGGCAAGTTGTACGCCTTTTATTAAGCAAAAATGGTAAACTGTGCACAAAAGATGAGTTTACTGAAAATGTAGATATTTTCACCGGTGATGATTACCACGACATAAATGCCACATTACGAAAACTAATCTCTGCAGTACGCTTAGAGCTAAAGACAGTAATCAAAAATGATTGCATTAAGGCCATACCAGAAGAGGGTTGGTATCTGGCACTAGACCCATAGACATACACTGACAACTGACTGACAGGCACTCCCTACAATCGGGAGTGTATTAAATATATGGAGGAATGTTTATGGATATACAATCGCCAAACATACGGATTCATGACCTGAGTCTTGCCGCAGCGCTGATGAGTGCGGGCTATAAGCTAATCGGTACAAATCGTGACAGAAACGGGCGCTTTTACTTTATGTTTAAGCAAACTGATAGGCTGACTAACGCTATGGACGCGTATTGGGCAGATACGCTAATCGTTAAGGCACGTATGTTTGGAGATAATACCAAAATGTTGAAAGGTCGGATTTACTCCGAGCAATAATATGCGGCTGAGCGACGAACGTATTAAAAGCCTGCAGGCACTCATACACAAGAAATACGGATTGAAATTAACTGATGAGCAAGCACAGGAAGCAGGTTTAAGTATTATGCGTTTCGTTATTGCAAAAGCTACACGTAAACAAGAATTACTTAAACCTATGGAGAATAATTATGGACAATCAAAAACTAGTAAATAATCGCGAGCAAAGCAAAGAGATACTTACCACACCACCAAAAGAAATGACACTTGATGAAGTAGCCGACGTACTTTCGCTAACCATTAAGAACGATGACAGTAATAAAAAAATTGTTTTCTTAGCTATGCTATCAGCGTACACCGAGCAAAGTCAGATAAACGTAACCCTTAATGCCCCTAGCGCAACAGGCAAAACATACCTGGCTACCGAGATCGCAAAGCTATTCCCCAAAGAAGATAGGGTGGAGCGTAGTGGTGCAAGCCCCACATCATTTTTTTACGGCGAGGGGGTAGTAAATAAGGTGCGTAAAGCAAAAATCGTATCGTTGAGTCGAAAAATACTTATATTTTTTGAGCAACCCGACCCAGCATTACAGACAAGATTACGTGCCCTGCTTTCACATGATAGTAAGGAAATCATCCATAGTCTAACGAATCGTAACAAAGGTACAAACCGTACTGAAAAAATTATACTTGAGGGCTTTGCGGCAACTATATTTTGTTCGTCAAACATGCGGCTGGATGAACAGGAAACAACGCGAGCAATACTCTTAAGCCCAGAAGCCACAGAAGAAAAAATTAGACATGCTATTGAGGAGCGCATTAAGCGTGGGAAAAATGAAATAAAATATACTGATTGGCTGGAGGCACAGCCCCAACGCATAGAACTCATGAACCGGATTGAGGCAATTCGGGATGAGCGTGTGGACGAAATAATAATTACTGATACTGATGCAGCGGCTATTGAGAAGCGTTTTTTGAATATGATCAATAAACCCAAGCCAAGTAATCAAAGAGATATTGATCACCTGTTGCAGCTTATTAAGGTCATCACCCTACTTAACGTGTGGCATCGCCGGCAGTCCGATGGTAGCATTGTCGCTAATCAAAAAGATATCGATACGGCATTTAAACTGTGGTGTGATTACTTTGAGAGTCAAAATCTTGGTATACCACCCGCCGTGTTGAGCTTCTATAAAAAGTATATCGTACCTGCCTACATAAATAAGCTTAAGCAAGCAAATGCTGATGAGCAGATTGCGATGATTGCTAATGAACTAGGATTAACCAGCCAAGAATTAAGCGCATATTACATAAACGAAGAAGGTAGCGTGATAAACAATGACCAATTGCGTAAACAGATAATACCCCAACTGCAAAGTGCAGGACTTGTTGATGTTGAGAAACCAAAAATAAAAGATAGTAATACAGACAGGCGTACCCGTCATATATTCCCGAAACTATTAACAGATGAGGACAAAAAGAATATAGGAATTGGGGGTGTGGGTGATAGTGGCTCGGATGATATGTCAGAAGACTATAACAAGTTGATAGCTATGCTATAATTGTTAGCGTTGACACAAGCCATAAACATGCAAGAAGTGTTTTATTTCCCGACCTGAAAGGGCGGCATGGTATCAGGAAATGGCTTCTTGCTATGGACTGTGTCAACAACCATGTCGCCCTTTTAGTTAGGAGTTAATATGAAGCAACTTAGATACATAGCATATGCTCGTAAGTCATCCGAAGAGGATGAAAGACAGGCTATGTCTATAGAGTCGCAGACGGAAAACATTCGGAAGAGATTTGGTAAAGAACTCAATATCATAGACTATGTTGAAGAAAGTATGAGTGCCTCAGAGCCTTTCAGGCGTCCAAAATTCAAAGACGTTATAGATAGAATTGATAGAGGTGAGGCCGATGGTATTGTTGCTTGGCATGCCGACCGTCTGTCTCGTAATGAATTAGATGCAGGTACGATAACTTATAAACTACGGCATCAGGTAATAAAGGATTTACGCTTTGTGTCGGGAATGACGTTTGAGAATACTCCTGACGGGATTATGATGTTGCAATTTACCTTATCTCAAGGGCAATATTTTTCAGCTAAACTTAGTAAGGATATACGTCGAGGAAATGAAAAGAAACGAGAGCTTGGACAGCTCACTGGTCGTGCGCCTGAGGGGTATTTAAATGCAGGGCGTAGACATGGAGTAGTGAGTAAAGATCCTGTGCGCTTTGATATGGTTCGTAAAGCTTTTGATTTATTTCTGACCGGTGATTTTAGTGTGCCAAACATCCAAACAATCATGAG
>JAGQNK010000037.1 GCA_020428105.1 Candidatus Saccharimonadota bacterium | reverse complement strand
TTCCTGGCGTTACCTGCCCGAAAAAACTTTGTAAACAAATGATGTTGCTCGTGTTTTGGTATACCAATGCCGTTATCCGTCACCGTAAACTGAATTGTCGTTGGAGTCTCCTCCAAGGCAACATGTATCTTACCGTTATTCGGCGTGTAGTGTAGGGCATTGTCGGTGAAATTCATAATCACTTGACGGATTTTGGTTTCATCAAACAATAGCGTAGGGAAACTCTTTGGCTTGGAGTAGGTTAGTTTCTGATTCTTGCCGGCTGCAGTCGTTTTGAGCTGATCTATTTCGCCTTCGATAACCTCAGCCAGATTGGTAGGTTTGGTCTCGATGACAAACTTTCCGGTTCGCAAACGCGACACGTTCAAAAGATCGGCAATCAAATACACCATCCTCTGGCTGCTCGTAAACGCTTGCTCTAACATCTTGGCCTGCTGTGGGCTTATCTTTCCAGTGTCACCTTCTAGTACCATACTCAAATAGCCTTTTACACTAGTTAGAGGTGTCCTAAGCTGGTGCGAAGCCATACTAATGAAGTCGTCTTTGGTCTGATCGAGCGCTATAAGCTTATCGTTTGCGCGGCGTAACTTGCGCGTTGCGTCCTCTACCTTCTGCTCCAAGGTGACATTAAACTTCTGAATCTCCTCAAAACGCAATGCGTTATCAATAGCTATTACCAATGAGTTTGCAATAATATCGAGTACCTGAAGGTCCTGCGAGTTGTACATATTGCCACTCTTTTTTTCTCCCAACACAATAACTCCCACACCTTCAACGTCTACTGCCGATGTCAGTCGGACAAGTGCAGCGACATTGTTTTTCCTCATTCTTGATCGCAGAGTAGAATTTGATTCATCCAGCGTATCCGCAACTATAACCTTGTGGTCAAATTTCGGCAAAGTTGCGCGCGCAAACGCCACGTCAGAGGCAACAAAATGCTTTTGCGCACGGCCAATGATACGTTGCTTTTCGTACTCAGTCTCTTTCAGCACAAATGTACAAAAAGTTGGCTTCAGGTTATCTTCTATCAATATGGCGCATTTTTGAAGTAGCTTGTTGAGATCAACCGTTGATACAAGCTGACGATTTAACTCATCTAGAAATATCTGCGAATCATACGCGTCCTGATAGAAGAATTTATTAGTCAACCTGTCGAAAAACCTCTTAAGTGGCTGAAACCCGAATGCCAAAATCACGGCTGCAAATGTATAGTATATCTGTCTTGCCAAACTCAGACTTTCGGCACCAAACATGCTTGCTGGTACCGTAACCACAAGACCAATAAACATAAAGGACGTTGTAATTAACAGCAAAGAATAAGCAATGGACCGCGCGACCAGAATTCTAACGTCAAATAGCTTCCGAGTCGTTATGGCAAAATAGATTGATATAACAAAAAATAAAATTCCTATGTAGCCAATCGTATTTAGGCTTTTGACTGCTCCCCTATCATTAAGGATTTCCGGAAATACTAAATTCGTAAGTATATTCGCCACTGCTGCAACGAGAAGACCAAGGAACACCAGGTTTAATGCCGCCTTCATGACTGAATTAGCAGTTTGATACGTTCTCCGCAAGATCACGAGAGCATAGCCTATATAGAACAGTAGCAATCCAACATAAAGACTGAATAAAGGCTTTATAGACACCTGTAGCTCATCATGCGACAAACTAACGGTGAATAGGGAGTTTGAAATAATTAAGGTAGCAAATGTGATATTCAATATAAGAGTTGCGTACATAAACTTTCTTGAAGATAGAATCAATCTCTTATACACACTTTGCGTAAAACTATTTGCAAAGTAAAGCATTGACCACCCAATAAATAGCGCAAAGGTAAAATCAAGTTGCACAAAAGCCTTCGTATAATTTGTGATTAGAACATTGCTTCCTAGAAAATTGGCTGGCAACCATAGGGCAATAAAGGTACTCAACAGAAGAAAAAAAGCATTCGTAACCTTCTTGGTGTTACTAGCAAAAGCCATGACGCCCGCAAAAAGTATAGCTACCGCAGAAAATACAGTAAGAACAAGGAGAACGGTAAACATAACCCTATTCTAGAGCTAAACAGAACAAATTCCTAGCCAAAGATATTTAGAATAAGTCGATTTTCCTATGACTTCCGGCTGGGTAATATAGATTTTGAATCATATTGGCTGCCTCTGGCCATTCGCTACTCAACACGATTTTTCGAGCACGCGTCTCAACCTCTTTATAATCAAGGGGTAGTATATTTATAAGTCTATCCGCATTTTTAAAGGCTTTATGTTTTGTGCTTCGTATTTTTCTAGCATGAGGATATTTCCCTAAGCGCATAAGGTACCAGCTGGCAGTCAATAGAGAACATGGGTACTTCTGCTTATCCTTAATGTAACGAGTGTAGTTTTTCTTTAGTCTTTTATCAGACAAAGAGTTTACCAGACTTTCCGCCACTTCAACCATATCTGCTTCGAATGCAAAAAAATCAGGAGAAAAACCTTCTCCGTTTAAGTAGTCAAAAATGTCATCTTCGGAGAGAATATGATTCTCTGGGTTATAGTTATCAATCAGCACTATTAGTTCATGATTGATTTTCCATGCCTTCAGCGCTTCTCTAAGGTAATTCAAGCTAGCCTTGTGAGAATCATTGATTATTTCATCCGTATAAATATGGAAATATTCAACACTATATAGGTGATCAAGAGAACCCAATGCGCTCTCTTTTAGGTCAGTGATCTTCACGGAAGAATTAGCATTACTCATATAGATAATCCTTTCGCATCAGTTAGAACAATTTCCCAGCTATCTTAGTTGATTTAGCGGCAATTCGCAGCAGATTAGCCGCCATAGAACGTATAATTTTAGGTTTGCCGTGGAGAGGGATATCTGCTTTATATGTAACGCCATAGCTCAGCGACTCTTCGTCACTGAACCCTCCCTTAACCAGCCTACCTCTTTCAAATCCTGCTCGATCATAGGTCCTCAGTTCATAATCATATGATTCTTGCTTACCTTTCCTGCCGGGCTTTGTGGTAGTGATGTATTCAGCAGCGAGTTTATCAAGTTCAGGCTCGGTTGCCTCTGTAAACTCAACTCCCCTAGAGGACATCCATTGAGTTAGTTGTGGCATTCTGCTCACGAAATAGCCATATTCCACTTCTGTTTGCATGACGCCGGCAAATAGATTTGCTAGAATTTTCTGCATACCACGAACCCCTGATCCACGAGGAGCAACAGTCATGTTGACAACATATGCATAACGACCGTCGGGGTCTACGACACCATCAAGCGTACCATTATTTGTTGTATCCTCCCATGTGGTAAATTGATCCCACGGTTTATTTGTTCGAAAATATGTAGCAAAAGCGCTAACCACACCGTCGACCTCGCAAACGACCATTCTGCCACCAGCATCCTGAATATTATTAAGCCTCCTTGATAGCATGTCTCGAACCTCATTGCGTGCAGGAACATTGCTACCGTAAGCATTCTCAAACATTAGTAGATCGAGATCGACCAGTTCTTCAAGATCATTCTCTTCCGCATCTCGAACTATAGTCTTTCTTCTTTTTTCTCGTTCAGGTATAGCTTTCTTTGCACTATGAATATTATCATTATCATTATCTTTATGGTATCGATACTTGTCGATCATCCATTTTCTAATAGCTAGCGTGCCCAAGCCATCTATAGCAGCGATTCCAGCAATACCCCAAGTCTCAGGGGGCATGGCATGAAAAGTACCCGCCGCAATAACCGCTGCATCACCGAAGGCGCCAATAGTATTAATCGCAAGTCCTGCTCTAAAAACTTTACTATCACCAGCACCTACTACTATTTCAGGGTAACGTTGTTTGATAGTAAATGGATTTCCGATTTTCTGTCCTGCAGATGCAGCCATCATAGCAGCACCACCCACAAACATAGCCTCGCTAGCCAATACGCCAGCACCAACCCAGGGCGCTGCTTCAACAACAGCATCTCTTGCATCATCAACTTTATCTGTCACAACTGTTAAGATACCGCTGCCTATGGCGAGACCTATCAACGAACGACCTATCCATTTTCTAACATTTCTCGACTTTTGCGTCTCTTGGGCCCCATCGACTAGTTCGGATGTAGCAATAGCCGCCTCAGTATCTACCTGTAAAGATTGAGAAATATCAACTCTGCCACCAAAATCTACAAGTTCAGGCAGATGCTCAGACGCACTATTCAAGTGATCCAAGTCTTCTGTTGCAACTAGTAACTCTGCGGGCTCCTGCCGAGGCATCAATTCGGAAGAATCTGACATGATAATCTTTCCTTATTAAACAAAAACGTCGTAAGCAACTCCTTTTGGTGGCTCACGACGTTTTATCTTATAAAGTACTACCCACCATTATACCAAATTGTGGCAAACTGTCAAGACACTTATGACTAATCTTTTCATCTACAATTTATATTTGCTACACTAGGTTGTAATCATGCAGGCAAAACAAAAAATCGCTGTTGTGGAAGATGATTACGCTATCGCGTCGATGTATGACTTCAAGCTTCGATACCACGGCTACGAGGTGAATACCGCACCCGATGGCGAACAAGGTCTGTCGTTAGCCAAAACATTCAATCCCGATCTCATTCTACTCGATATTATGATGCCCATCATGGACGGTGCAGAGATGCTGGAAAAGCTCCGTCAGACCGATTGGGGGGCAAAGATCCGTGTAATTATCCTGACGAATTTGAGCAAAGACGAAGCACCACATGGGCTTCGTTTTTTGAATGTAGACCGCTATATAGTAAAGGCCCACCATACACCTGCTCAGGTTGTAGACATCGTCAAAGAAGTGCTAGGCATGCCAAAGACCGCATAGGAATTATGATGTATACTAAATTTAGACAGGAATAAGTCATGACCAAGATTGCAATCATCGAAGACGATTTAGCCATATCGCAGATGTACCGCATCAAATTTGAGGCGGAAGGTTACGATGTTGAAACTGCCGAGAATGGCAAGCTTGGCCTTGAGCTTGCCGAAGCTATGAAGCCAGACATAATGCTTGTCGACCTCATGATGCCCGAAATGACCGGAGACGAAATGCTAGTCAAACTCCGTAATACCGACTGGGGAGCAAAGATAAAAGTTATCGTACTCACCAACATGGGAGAACAAGAAGCGCCCGACATTATCAAAACCTTAGATGTTAGGCGCTTTATCGTAAAGGCCGAAATGACACCTCGACAGGTCGCCGAAATGGTTAAGTCAGAATTAGCATCCTAATCCCAACAAATTAGGTTGCAATCTATACATCCACATTCGTACTACGGCTGATGAACACTACCCGTCTAATGTTAGTTAAACTGTCTGGCAAATACTACAACGCCGTGTGCTCTTCTAGTTTAGTAAAGCGTCGGTTGGTAGGCTTGTCGTTTCCTTCTATAAGCTCATGGATAATGTCAATTGCATCCCCTACTCCAGTAAAGCCATCGTCCATTTTTTCTCAAGGCGATCTATGCAATCAGAGAGTCTAACCTCAGACTGAGATACCGTTACTTCAATAAATTGCTTCAAATCCTGGAATTGCACATCAGTCATAGTTAAATGTTATCACGCTATCACTTCATATACGGTACAATATTGTTGATGAAGATTGCTATTTTAGGCTACGCTGGACAAGGTAAATCCGCTTTTGAATATTGGAATAAGCAAGAAAACGACATAACTATTTGCGATTCTAATGCAAATACCCCTGTTCCTTCAGGAATTGCTTCAAAACTCGGCGACGACTATCTGGCTGACCTTGACGAGTTTGACTTGCTAATACGCACGCCCGCCCTTCATCCACGAGCCATTCAGGCTGCCAATCCCAACTCTCCAAATATCTTAGATAAAGTCTGGACCAACACAAACGAGTTCCTAAAGGTCTGCCCGACCCGAAACATCATTGGCGTTACTGGCACCAAAGGCAAAGGTACTACTAGTACATTAATCACTCACATATTGGATAATGCAGGCTTCCGCGTTCATTTGGGCGGAAATATTGGTATCCCACCACTAGACATGTTGGCCAATGCCATACAACCCGATGATTGGGTAATGCTGGAATTGGCTAACTTTCAACTTATCGACCTGGAATCATCGCCACATATCGCAACTTGCCTAATGATAGAAGCCGAACACCTGAATTGGCACAACAATATAGATGAATATATCGAGGCCAAACGGCAACTGTTCGTCAACCAGTCAGAAACTGATATTGCTGTCTATTATGCCGAAAACAACTATTCCAAGGCAATAGCAGGAGCAAGCGCAGGATTGATGATTCCGTACATGACTGAACCGGGCGCATATGTAACCGAACAACCTGATGGCACAGAACAGATTGTCATTGACGGACAATATATTTGCGATGTCAGTCAAATACAGTTACTAGGTCGGCACAACCTGCAAAACATCTGCGCTGCGATCACCACTGTGTGGAATATCACACAAGACATAAGCTCAATACGTCAAACCGTAACCAGCTTTCAGGGCCTACCGCATCGGCTTGAAGAAGTGCGAACAGTCAACAACGTTACATATTATAATGACTCCTTCTCCTCCGCTCCCGGCGCAACAATCGCTGCAATCAATGCCGTACCGGGTAGCAAAATCATTATTATTGGTGGCGTCGACAAGAACCTGGACCTAAATGAGCTAGCTAGAAATATCTTGCAACACAAAGACGAGATACATAAAGTCATACTTATTGGTCAGGTGAAACACAAGCTCGAGCAAGCACTACAAAGCCATGGTTTCGATAATTACGATGTACTAGCCGAAACAACGATGTCAGAAATTGTCAATCATACAAAAAACATTGCAAGACCTGGCGACAGTGTTATTCTTTCTCCCGGTACATCTAGCTTTGATATGTTCAAAAACTTCGAGGATCGCGGTAACAAATTCCGAGACGCAGTCAACGCATTATGAAATATCAGAGATTCATCTTCCGGGACTACCAGTTTGATCCAGATGCAAAAACCCTAACCCTTCAATACGCCATCGATCAAATACTGGCCTTCACTGAAACGTACAAATTTGACTTTGACTTCGTTCAATATGAGTCCAAGACCCTAAAACGAGCGCTAGAAAATTTATTCTTCATAGCCGGTGTTTCGTATTACAAAACATATATTCCTCCAGAAATCATTGTAGAAAAAGGCGAATTAGACGCTGAACGAGCAGCATTCTTTTCCAAGACCTACCAACGCGGATTAGGCGAGTTCTGGTATGTCAACAACCTTGACCCAAAAACACCGGTCAACTTCCCAGTTAATGCCAATAGCACAAGACCTACTCCGTCTACCGGAAATGGCTTGCTAGCAAGTGTAGGCGGTGGCAAAGATTCGCTTCTAACAATAGAAATGTTGCGAACTAACCACGAAAACCTTGTGACATGGAGTCTCAACCATAAATCCCAGCTTAGCCCACTAGTTGAGCGCATTGGATTACCGCACCTCTGGGTTGAACGAGTCTGGGATCCGCAACTACAAGAGCTAAACAAGCAAGACGCCTTAAATGGCCACGTACCGATATCGGCAATTTTTGCCTGCGTTGGTGCTGTGGTTGCAATCCTGGCTGGTAAAAAGGACATTGTCATGTCCAATGAACAATCTGCCAACGAGCCTACCTTGACCTATCAAGACATTGAAATCAACCATCAATATTCCAAATCACAAGAGTTCGAAACCGACTACCAGGCGATTCTAAGGCATGATTTTGACAACTCAATCCGTTACTATTCACTACTCAGACCATTTAGCGAACTAAGGATTGCTGAACTTTTTGCTCAAAAAGCCTTTACAAAATACAAAGATGTATTCTGTTCCTGTAACCGCGCCTTTACTCACGGTAACAACCGCATGTTGTGGTGTGGTGAATGCCCCAAGTGTGCCTTTACGTTCCTGATTCTGACACCTTTTGTACCCAGAGAAGAACTAGAAAACATATGGAATGGCAAAAACCTATTACTAGCCGAGGATCTTGAAACAACCTATCAGAAGTTACTGGGTATTGCTGATAATAAACCCCTAGATTGCGTGGGCGAAATTCGCGAATCGCGTGCTGCCATGAATCTAGTTCAGCAACAATATTTAGAGTTGTTGCATTACCATTTTGAGCTTCCAAAGGACTACGATTGGCGTACTATGGGACCAAGTCACATGCCCGAAGAAATGTTACGTGAGCTTATTGTTGGTCCTTCGACTGCAAGTAGCTTTGACGGGCTGCCCGGATAACATTTTCAAAAAGTGCACACACAGTCAACGGGCCAACACCACCTTTTGCAGGGGTGATAGTTATGTCATCACGATCATATAGTTCCGGTGCTACATCACCAACAGTCTTGCCGTCTTCACTTGCTACCCCTGCATCTACCACAACCGCACCGTGCTTAATCATTGCTGGATACAAAATAGCAGGACTACCGGTAGCAGTAATGATAATATCTGCCGTTAGAGTATATTCTGACAAATCATCTGTTCCTCTGTCTACAATCTCTACATCATACCCAGAGGATCGTAGTAATTTTTCTAACGGTGCGCCAACCAATTTGCCACGACCTATTAGTACAATCTTCTTACCGCGCAGATCAATATTGTAGCCAGCTAGCAACCACATGATTGCCATAGGTGTAGCGGCATCATACACTGCGGACGCGCCAAGCGCATCCACGTCTTTTGGTGGGGCTACCAAATTAACTACTTCATCAGTAGCCGTAGGGTCAACCAAGGGCAGCTGCACGATGATACCATGTACTGTTGTATCTTCATTCAGTTTCTGCAACAGTTTTGCAATTTCTGTTTGAGCTATTTTATGGTGTTCAACTTCTATACCAATATCTGACCCGTAAGCCTTCTTTAGTCGCACATAAGTATCAATCACCGGATCATCGATACACTGAATAATCGCGAGTTTTGGACTAATACCATGCTCTTGTCGTATACCACGAACCTCTTGAGCTTGACGCTCTTTGATAAATCCGGCCAACTCTCTGCCGTTCAGTAATTTCATCTGTTACAGAGTACCAGAAATAAACACAGCTTACCATGTGCCGGGTTGCATAATGCCATATAATAAACACATGTCTACCAGAGAACGACAGATAAGCAATGATTTAGCCAATCTCGCACTATCCGTATCTAAGATTGGCGTCTGGGAATGGCATGTTTCAACAGATACTTTTGCATGCTCTGACGGGCTCAATGTTCTATTTGGCCTATCCGATAACGAAGCACTCACCTACGAACAATTTATATCGTTATTTCAGTTTGATGACGGCCCAAAAATGGAACAAGCCATTTACCGTGCCATGGAAAACGACCAAATCTTTTCTGCTGAACTTAGAATTGTATGGCCTGATGGCTCATTACACTGGATGCTCTGCCATGGCCAAGTCTTCCCTAAAAGGGACAAAACTACAAAAGTACTCGGCACATGTATGCTTATCGACAAACGCAAGCGCGCCGAGATCAAGCTACACGAGAGCGAGCAACGCTTCCGCAATATGGCCGATACAGCCCCTGTTCTAATTTGGGTGTCTGGGCCAACTGGACTTTTGACATATTTCAATAAGCCTTGGTTAAACTTTACAGGCAGAAAGCCCGGCGAAGACCTAGGAACAGGCTGGAAAGAAGTAATTCACCCCGACGACCTTCATTATTGTACTTTGGTATACACGACAGCATTCAAAAACCGCGAACCATACCGCGTCGAATACCGCGTTCGGCGCTACGACGGAAAGTTCCTCTGGATGCTAGATAAAGGCGTTCCCAGATACTCCAAAAATGGTGAATTCCTGGGATTTGTCGGATCAATGATTGAGGTGGAAGAGATCCGAAGTAGCAAAAAACGCCAGCAAGAACTCGAGGAAGTCAACCGTAAACTCAGGCAACAAAGTGAACAGCTGATAGAAATCAGCAAATCGAAGGACGAGTTTATATCTCTTGCCTCTCATCAACTACGCACCCCCGCGACTGGAGTCAAGCAGTACATAGGCATGCTGATGGATGGCTATGCAGGCGAGCTAAACACAGACCAAATCACAATGCTCCAAACCGCTTACGAGAGTAACGAACGACAACTCAGGATAATTGATGATTTGCTAAAAGTTGCACACGTTGATGCCGGTCAAGTCACATTAATAAAATCCAGCACCGATCTAGTACAATTGATCAAATCTGTTCTAGATGAACAAGCCGACAAATTTAAACAAAGAGATCAAAAAGTTGTGTTTCAGCACATCAATAGACAGATTACGATCAAGATCGATGCCGAAAGAATGCGCATGGTACTAGAAAATCTAATCGATAACGCCAGCAAGTACACACCCCAGGGCAAAACTATTTCAATCACGTTGGAGAAGGATATCGACAATATTATTATCAGCATTATTGATCAAGGCGTAGGAATTGCCAAAAAAGATACTTCAAAACTGTTTCAAAAGTTTTCGCGAATTGACAATCCTCTATCTACATTAGTTGGAGGAACCGGCCTTGGCCTATATTGGGTAAAGAAGATAATCCTGCTACATAACGGCACAATAGACGTGGAATCCAAACTACACAGAGGCTCAACCTTTACATTCACCATACCCCGCAGGAATAACAAATAATTGCACAGAAGCATAAGTAGTGTTATTATTTCTCCATCAATAAAGTAAGGTGGGAACAAGAGAGGGTTTATATAACATGAAACACATTACCAACCTAAAGTTCGTCGCTTTATTTGCCTTTCTGGTAGCAATTCCATTTGTTGCTGGTGCATATTCAGAACGTGCATACGCCGAAGAAAAAACCACCCAAAAACAGGAGCAAAAAGCCGACACCAAAGAAGAAGCCAAAGAGGAACCGACATTTGCATACATTGCACAGCCAGGTGATTCATACTCACTGATGGCCCGTAAAGCAATCCAAAGCTACGGAATAGTCAACAAAGTAAATCTAAGTCAGGCTCAGATTATTTTTGCCGAAACAATGCTAACACAAGAAGCCGGCTCACCAAGCATCCTGGTTGGACAAAAAGTGGTCATAAAGCAATCGACCGTAAAAAACTGGATTGAAAAAGCCCAGAAGTTATCAGACAAAGAGAAGGCCGCTTGGAATGTTTACGCCCAAGGAGCCAACTTCAATACAGACAACGTCGGCGAGCCGCGCTCATAACTAAAGATATCAATATTACGGGCGACAGCGACGAGCCCAAATAACAAGCCACAACCATGAAGCATGGGCTGGCTTGTTATTTGAATGCTGGCGCTCTTATTCTTGACCGTCTTCGATTAATCCCTCTTCCGGAATCACATCGTCCGCCACATCCGGCAACCACTTGTATGCAATTGCAGCTGAGCACGCAATAATCACCGCACCTGTAAGTAACGACAGCCTAAATCCGTCCATCCATGCAGATTTTGCAGCTTCAGCCAATAAAGCTCCTGCCGTTCCTGGAATATGTTTAGCAACCGCTAGGGCACCAGCCAAGGAATTTTCTGCAGCAACCCTGGCAGCCTCTGGTAGTGGCGCAACTATTTCAGCAATCCGTGATGAATACCTAGACGCAAGGATACTGCCCAAGACTGCAATACCCAAAGAGCCGCCAAGTTCCCTAGTAGTATCATTCATAGCAGACCCCATACCCGCACGAGAGCGTGGAACCGAAGACATCAACAAATCGGTAGTTGGCGACATAGCGATACCCATACCGAATGCCGCTATGCACATCGAAAGAACCAACCTGCCATACATCGGTTCTACGGACAATGTCGACAGTACAGCGACCCCTATAGCGACTATTAGCATCCCGGCTGCAACTACTCGTCGCTTGCCAAACCTTTCGACAAGTCGTGGCGACAATACAGACGCGACCACAATTGCAAATGACATAGGCAACATACGCACAGCTGCCTCTAATGGGCTATAGGCATATACAAGCTGCAACAGCAAACTCATATTAAAGAACATCCCCATAAGAGCAAAGAACACAAGAACCAGAACTGTGGAGCTTACGCCGAAGGCTGGCCGTTTGAAGAGTCGCACATCTAACATTGGATGCTTGGCGCGCAACTGCCACCACGCGAAAACAGCAAGTATTATAACTCCTGCCACAAGCACACCCATTGTTTTGACTGTTAGCCAGCCATTCACTGGGGCCTCAATAAGCGCATAAACAATAGCAACAAGCCCTGCAGCCGATAATAATGAACCGGGAATATCCAGCTTCGTATGATTTGGGTCAGAGGTGCGAGGGATCAGAACAGCCCCGACTAGCAGCGCAATAATTATCAGGGGCACGTTCAGCAAAAAGACTGCATGCCATGAGTAGTGTTCGAGGACAAAACCTGACAGCAAAGGCCCAAAAGCCGTTCCGCCACCACTGACACCAGCCCACAAGGCAACCGCCTTGGCTCTTTCCTGTGGCGGGAACACATTGGTCAAAATAGACAAGGTAGCAGGCATAATCATAGCACCAGCCAAACCCATAACTGCTCGTGCAGCTATCAGCTGGTTTGCCGTATCCACTCCAAAAGACGCGTACAAAACCGACCCAGCGAAAAGCAACAATCCAGACTGCAATATTCCTTTCCTGCCAAACCTATCACCAATCGCACCAGCCATAAACAAGAATCCGGCAAAGATTAAAGAATATGAATCTACCAACCATTGTAACTGAGCACTCGTGGCATGCAATTCGGCACTCAACGTAGGCAACGCAACATTCAGAGATGTGTTGCCTACCATAACTATCAATAATGACAGGCATAATACAGCCAATATTTTCCACCGTCTCTGATGAACTTTTTCGGGTATATATTCCTTACGACGAATATTTTTCAACTTTTTTATATGTTCCATCTACTTACCTTCCCCGTTATCATTAAGTGATTTTGTAATCTTTTCTAACAGCATCGTGAGTGTCTGTAACTCCTGATTGTTCAGAGCCTGCATAATCTTAGTTACTTTAGCTGTCTTGTGTTGTCTCAAGCTATCCAGAAACGTCTTTCCTTCATCTGATAACTCTAGATTGGTTGTGCGCCTATCTTGAGTATCTTGAAGCTTTTGTACATAATTCATTTCTACCAACGGATCAACGAGTTGTGTAGCCGCGCCGGGCGTAATAGATAGATGACGCGCAAGTTGTCCAATACCAAGGCTCTGTGCATGGCCAATCACAAATAAAGCCTCGCTCTGTGCTAGCGGCAAAGTTAGTTCCTTGCCTTCATGGCTATGCACAATTCCCTTACGAAAGTGCAGCATGCAAAACATTAATCGTTCAATAAGTTGTTGTCTAGTATTCATATTTTTCCTTTAGTTTCTAAAACAATGTACACTCTCGTTTTGGAGATGTCAACACAAATCGACTTATAAACTCTTATGAAATAACATTCTTGTGTATATTATTAGCTTGTTGTATAATATGTATATGTTACGAGAATTCATTTCGAGCCTTTCTCACTGGAACACTACAACCACCGAGAGGCAGAAGCTACAACACTCATACCTAGTTATCGCCGTAATTGCGATACTAACCGCTGGCCTAGTAAGCCTTGTAAGTGCAAAACAGGGTCACACTGTTGCACGTATAGCCCTGTTTGCGATTGGCTCATTCCTCGCAAATGCTGTTGTGTGGAATCTGCTAAACTCCGCGTTGATTTCCAAACTGCCCACTAAGCAAAAGAAAAATAGATAATCCATCCATTACACCCACTCGCCTGTTCATGTTTAATACACAAGACATAGTTGTTATCGTCGGTGGGATTGCTCAAATTTCCTGATCGCTATGCGAACCTGCCTTGCCTCGAGGTCCGCAATCCGTCGCTTGGAAGTAATCAGCTTTGATGTCTCTCCTAGACTAAGCCCTTGCAGTAACAATATTGCCGAAACCATGACCACGCTACGATGCCGACCTTTTCTGCAATACACATATACGCGACCGCCGGAATCTATCTCCTCTACGGCTGTTTTTGCAACCGTATAAAGCTTTTCCTGATTAAACGGAATAAGGGGATTATCGACACTTGGCATCCAAATCTCAGCAATTGTCTTGTTTCTTGATAAGACAGTACTCGGCCATTCAGCACGCATATTAATAACCAAAGTAATACCAATTTCTTGTAGCAAAGCATAGTCTTTGCGGTGCGGAGTACGCCCAATTAATAAATTGCTCGTGAGCTCTGAATAATCCAGCTTTCTCATATACAACCAGTATAACAAGCTGCCATAAGTTCAGTACGCTCCGTGCAAAATTTACACAAAATGCGACATTTCTATGAACCTTTTCGTGAGCGCTTTTTTGACAAGTGCCCTCGGATGCCCGCAATAAAATACCAGCCAGAGACAACAAAAGCTGCCATCATCATGCCACAAAGGATAAACAATCCCTCGAAGCCATTTCCGTGACCGTCGGTAGCTACAAGTAGCAGACTAGTCGCAAGCATAAGTCCACTAAGTATCAAAACTACAAAAGCATATTCCAAATCCTGCCGTATGCGAAATATCTTCCAGGGCTGTTTTATGACACAAATATACCGCAAGCCTAGTCGCTAACATATGATGTTTTCGTCAATGGCTTGGCGGACCACAATAGACGCTATCGCAACTAAACTTCAATTTTCAGCATTTGATCAAAACCGTTTGAAAGTTTGGCAAACCTAGCCTCAGAAGTCTTGGCAGACTCCAGTGCAAACTCGGTGACTACATCTTCAATGTCTGGAGTGATTAATCGATCCACATAGTAACGCTCCAGCTGTTCGGTAGTAAACTTTTCCCAGAATGAACCAGGTAGTCCGTTGCCATCATCCTGACTAGAAAGCACAAATCTACTAAGCAGCCTTTCTTTGTAGCTTTCAATGTTACTTGGATGTAGAAAAATAATTAAGAACGATTCAGACCAAGGCGCCACAATTTCCTTCAATGTCTCAACATTAGAAAGTGCACCCTCAATAATTACACCTAACTGACTCGCCAGGGATTCTTCAATTTGATTTTTAACCGCAATCACGAAGGAACTTGTAAAGTCTTCGTAATCGCGATTTAAATATGCTTCAATAAAGCCATTAGCACCATCAGGCACGTTAAGACCGCGAATCACATTATCCAGCTCAATAACTGTATACCCATACTTCTTTTCTAGTGATTTCGATAACGTGGTTTTGCCTGTACTGGTCTTGCCGGCTAGAAAGATTAGCTTTGGCCATTTTTGTTCTAGTACTTCATCGATGTGAGTCTGATTGCTCATACTATTATCTTAGCAAACAAATTACCCCATCTTTTGGATGAGGCATTTTTGCTTGGAGGGTCAGGAGGGACATCGCTTTGCTCCTTTGCTGCGGCGTGCTCGGAGTAAACTCCTGCGCGCGTCCTCGCTGCGCCGAACCCCCGCTTCGCGAAACGGGTTCAAGCCCCGGTTAACGCAACCATCTAAAAGCCCCAGCTTTGCTGAGGCGATTTAGATGGAGGGCCATAATGGTTCTATTTGCAACTATTGTTTGAGGTCAAGATTTCCGTCATTCATAACAGCCCTCAGCCTCATCCATATTTTACCAAGTTCATTTCGACCAGTGTGGTCTGGTCCCCATCCCCAAAAAGCATCTTTCGGAGAATCTTCAACAATTGGCACATTTCCAGTCTGGCGAAGCTTTTGCTGTATATAGGGATGTTGTTCCAATTTGCATCTCACAATTTCCTCCATTATTCCTACTTTTATATCATCCCAGTTAGCTGGTGCTTTATCTGCATTAGATTTTGCTATTTTGTAGGCATCGTGAGCAGACATTGCATCACGAATCTGTTCAGCAAGTTCTGGTGCTGTATCAAAGAAATGAGCGGCCTGATAGGCGTGCTCAGATGTTGGCCAACGAACACCATTCCAAATAACTTGAAACGATGAAAAATTATCAAAAGTGTAAAATTCTCGGGGATAAAAACCAACAACTTTTCCCGACACATCTAATTCAGGGTCCCTGAATGGTTGAGGAATCTCAGACATAGCTTCATTATAGCAAAAACAGAGGCAATTTGCCTATGTTCTAAATATAACCGTATTGGAGGGCCAGGAGGGACTCGAACCCTCGACACCCTGCTTAAGAGGCAGGTGCTCTAACCAGCTGAGCTACTGGCCCATGTTTTAATGTAAGGTGCTTGCCCATTTGTTTCCGGTAGCTCGGTCCGTTGAGGTTAGAGCACCTGGTGCTAGAACATTCTTCTCGGTGACATGCACCTCGGACAGGGCAGCTGAGCTACTGGTATTAAAACTGATGTATCTTAGCAAATTATCACTGTTTTTTCAATCTTTTCGCTTCCATATCTGAAAGGTGTAACGTACTTCATTTTCTCTCTGCAAGTCACTTTCCCAAGAAAGTTCAAAATCATCCCTGTATTCTGGAAAAAACTTCGTGCACTCAAAATCTTCTTTCAGTTGTGTTAAATACAGCTCGTTCGCATACTGGATAGTCTGAGCAAATAAGCCGGCACCACCAAAAAGCCACAGATTATCCGGAGGGTTTTTCATAAACTCTACCAAATCCGTCACTGCCTCAAACCCTTCGCGAAGAGGTTCCATGCCATCATAAAATACAAAACTACGCCTGCCAACTAGTGGTTTCGTCAGCTCAGTATACGTGCCATAACCCATGATTACAGCCCCACCTTGAGTCTTCTCACGCACATACGCTATATCACCTGGCAACTTCCATGGTATTCCATGCTCATTGGCAAGACCACGCTTTTTATCTATCGCTGCAATTGCTCTAATGTTCATTCTTCCATCATAAGATGTCGTACCGTTTCTGGCAAAAAAAACGACCCGACTATCAAAATAATATCCTCTTCCCGGCCCATGAGCTTGGCAAACGCAGTGCGTGGATTACTGCACACTTCTGCCCGATCATAACCCAAATCATTGCAATGTTTCTGAATAACTCGTGGATCTATAGCTGCGCGCACGTTATTTATTTTGCTGAAGTCGGTCGCTACCAATCTACTAACTATAGGTAGTAATATCGATAAGTTTTCGTCAATCTTTGATTGTTTGGACTGCACAAAGCTCACCATACATGCAACTTTCTTACCTGGAAAAGCGTTTTGCATACTCCGTGCTAGAGCTGAGAGTTTTTGTGGATTGTGAGCACCATCCAGAATGATTGTCTTTCCCCGATAATGTACACGCTCCATCCGAGCCGGCACAAACACTCGGGCTGTTGCTTTTTTAGATTTTCTTCCTAGCTTGGATAGGCTGTCGCGCTGTGCAATGTATTTATAAACTTCGTAAGCAAGACTCCAGTTTCGATACTGATATACGGGCAGTTCTGACCACAAATCCGTATTCTGCAAAGAATCAATAACATGTAGTTTTGCCTGTTTTTCTGCCGTCACCTCATCAACTACTTGCATAATCTCTGAGTTTTGCCTGTGCATGAAAATAACGTTTCGAGGCAAAATAATACCCGCTTTTTGTTTAGCAACATCCTCAATTCGTGGACCAAGCACCTCGGTATGATCCAAATCCATATCTGTCATTACACATATTTTGTTCGGCCTACTAATGATATTAGTACAATCCAGCAAACCACCCAAACCGACCTCAATAACCGCATAATCCACGTTCTGACGGGCAAATTCCCAGAACGCAAAAGCTATGAGCATCTCAAAATACGTTGGCACGATGTCAAGTACGCTAACTTCCGAGACAAAAATACTGAATTCGCTACAGAATATTTGCTCTGATAGGGGCTGAGTATTTATCTGTACTCTCTCGTTTATTTGATACACATGTGGCGAGACACTGAGACCCACCTTTGCTCCAGATGCCGTCAACATCGCACTCAAATAGTGACATGTAGAGGATTTGCCACTGGTACCGGCAACGTGCACGACTTGGTATGAATTTTGCGGGTTACCAAAGTACGCCATAAGCTGGCGCATGGTATCTAGTGAGTATGTCTTGTTGCGAGAAAGTGTTTTTTGCAACACTGTCGCAAGAAAAGAATTTACTTCAGTAAAGTTAGCGAGTTTTTGCATACAAAAGCATTGTAAGCAAAAGAACATAAAACCCCAACAAACAAAACACGTCCAAGCTACTGTATAGATTACACTAGTAAGTAAAGCCAAAATAAAAACCCTGCTAAAAGCAAGCCTTTTCTTGGTAGAGTTTTACTCCTACGCTAGAACCTATTTTAGCACGAAGTGCTGAAGCTCAGCCCCAACGCCTGCGGGCACAAGTGCCCGCTCACCCCACCAGAAAAGACCCTTTGCCTATTTTTGAGATTTCCCCCGCCGATTTTTTTAGTGGAAAAAGCTGTTTCTGTCGGTGCGCCTGCCGTAAACGGCAGAGGCGGCGTGGCTCAGGACGGCAATGCCGCCCACGTGGCGCAAGCGACACGTAGAACAACAGAGATAAAACAGATTAAGTTTGATACAATTAAGGTAATGGCACTGGTTATCAATCCCTATATTGAAATTAAAGACTCACCTATTCAAGGCAAGGGTTTGTTTACTAAAGTTCCTATTAAAAAAGGGACTGCTATCTGGGTTTCTAAGGGCGAAGAGCCATATGATGAGAAAATATATACTGACGAAGAATTTGAAACATTCCAAAAGTGGTGCATTGAAAATGGCAAAGAGTGGGACGCGGTAGCAAATGGGGACGGAACACATACTGCAGCAATTTCAGACAGAGAGAAGCATCCGGGAAACTACGGCAATCATAGTTGCGACCCAAATACGGATAAAAATCGTGTGGCGTTAAGAGATATTATGGCTGGCGAGGAACTGACGGCTGATTATGCCCAATTTTCAACAGAAGACTGGGAAATGAAGTGTAATTGTGGAGCGGAAAACTGCAAGGGTATTGTTAGAGGAATCTTATGATTATTCAGATAGACGGCATATCAGGAACTGGTAAAATACGATAGCGGAAGAACTTACTAAACGAGGTTACAGTGCTATAGACTCCGATGAAGCATTTGGATATTACGGCGACCCTGAAACAGGCGCACCAACCGATGAACAAACCCAGATGAACTGGATTTGGGACTTAGAGAAAGTTAGGGAATTAGCAGGGTCATCGGCAAATAGCACTGTATTTGTTTGTGGCGGTGCAATGAATCAGGACAAAGTCAGGAATTTGTTTGATAAGAGATTTACGCTAGTGGTTGATGACGACACTATGCGGCACCGACTTATGACCCGCACTAACAACGACTTCGGTAAGCATCCAGACGATCTTGCCCAACAGCTTGAGTGGAATAAGGGGGCGGTTGCCTACGCAAAAAGTATAGGTGCAATAGTTATTGATGCGACAAAGCCGCCTGAAAATGTAGTTGATGAAATCGTGAAGAAAGTTGGAGTATGAGCGAAACAACAATGACTAAACAAGAATTTGACAAAACTGGTGTTGAAATTGAGCGAGCCGTACCTGATGACGCGGAAACAATCTGCGATATACGCGACAGGGCGTGGTTTGAAGCCTACCCAAATGCAGAACTCGGCATAACCGTTGACGACATACGACTAAATGCACAGGGTAAAAATGGCGAATTTGTGCCACGCAGGGTTGCATACCTAAAAGACCAATTAGCACAAGATGACGGCTCTGGCCTGACTACATTTGTGGCAAAAGTGGGCGGTAAAGTTGTCGGCTACATTGACCCGCGCATTGACGAACAAGATCGCCGCCGTATTGGTGCGATTTATGTTGAACCAGAGGCACAAGGCAAAGGTGTTGGCGGTAAACTTATGCAAAAAGTCTTGGGCTTATACGGACGAGATGAGGACATATTTTTAGAGGTGGTCAGCTACAACCAAAATGCGATAGATTTTTACAAACGCTTTGGGCTTGAGCAGACGGACGCAGTTGTCCCCGAAGAAGAAGGCAGACCAGACTATATGAAATCGCTACCACAAATTGAAATGGTCTTGAGAGCGGAAAGAAAAAGATAAACCGCCGATGTCGCCAAAGCGACAGCGCACCCGACCAGAAAAATCTGACCTTTTCATTTAGAAAAATAAGGAATTGGCAGGGGAAATCTCAAAAATATGCAAAGGCTTTTTCTGGCGGAGCGCATTCCAGCTTGGCTGGAATAGGCGGCGGGGCTTGCCTCGTTCAACATTTTTCCTCAAAATAGCTTCTAGCGGAGTTGTAAAACTCTACCAAAAGACAATTTTTTTCAGAAATGGAGCGCAAATGCGCTCTTTTTTCTTTGGCTTGCACTCCGCGCAGCCAAAGAGAAAACCGCTCAAATGGGCGGTATTTCCGGAAAAAATCCTTTTTTGGTACCCGCGGACGGATTCGAACCGCCGACCCTCTGTTCCGAAGACAGATGCTCTAATCCGCTGAGCTACGCGGGCATAATGACAACAAGTAAATTATATCAAAAAATACCCCTGTTGAATACCAGCCAAGGCCATATTCTGCGATATGGTACAAAAAAAGCAGCAACTATTCACAAGTCGGCTTATTTTTCTGATGATTCATCAGAAGCAATTTCTGGCTTCGGGGATGGCAAAAGCTTCTGCTCGATAGGCTGCAAAGACTTTTGAAGAATCTCTAGTAAAGTTTGGGCATGGTCGCGACTCATCCCAACTCTAGAAACAGCCAAAGGCTGACCACCTATACCGTCTGCCTGCAAAAAGTTAAGAGTTACACCATATTTGTTGGTTGTTACATGCACCATATCCGTATATACAATCCTGGCATCCATAGGCATGACTACAACTGGCTGAATTTGCTCCTTGAGGTTATTTCCGTCATCACCAGTTTTACCATAGCCTGCCATTTCCCAAAGCTTGACTGCTTCATCTTCCTTGACAGAAAAATAGCTAATTAGAAGCATCAAGATGTCTTCGCTAGGACGCTTCATGCCTTGCTCTATATCTGACAAGAAGTCACTATCAATCTCTACGGCACCAGAAACTTCAGCTAAACTCTGTCTCCGCTTTTGACGCATAGCCTTTAACCACAATCCGAGTCTTTGGTATGGATATTCCTTGTTTTGCTTCTCACTCATTCGTTCATATATGGTACGCCGGAAAGCATTGGTTCGCAAGACCCAGGTAAGTCATATACAATATTCAGTACAATGCAGATCCAAGAAAATGTATCCCTGAAGCCCTACTCAACAATGCGACTGGGTGGAAATGCCAAATATTTGGCAGAGGTCCACAACAAAAACGAGCTCATTGAGTTATTGCAATGGTCCAACGGCATGCAACTCCCAACTGTCATGATTGGTGAAGGTAGCAACATAATCTGGACAGATAATGGCTATAGTGGCTTGGTAATAGTTAATAAAATATCTGGATTTGAGGTTGAGCGAATAGATACTAAGCAAGCAAAATTTACATTTGGCTCTGGCGAACCTTGGGACAAGACTGTCCAAAGGACTGTTGAGCTGGGCTACAGCGGACTTGAGCAGCTGTCATACATCCCTGGAACAGTTGGTGGCACACCAGTACAAAACGTTGGCGCATATGGTCAGGAGATTAGTAATGTTTTAGTGGAAGTTGAAGCCTACGATAGCCAAACAGATCAATTCGTAATTATTCCTAGTGAGCAATGTGGTTTTGGATATCGTACCAGTCGTTTCAAAACTAACGACAAAAGGCGATTTTTTATCACAGCGGTTTCGGTAAAGCTCACCAAACAACACCTCCAGCCACCTTTTTACACAACACTGCAACAATATTTCAATGACAGGAACATTCACGAATATTCACCAGCAATTGTTAGACAAGCCGTCATAGATATACGCACAAGCAAGTTACCAGATCCAAATGAAAAAGCAAACAATGGATCATTCTTCAGCAATCCGATAGTGAGCGATTCTGTTTTCGAAAAGCTAAATCAACAATTCCGGGATATTCCGCACTGGATCGTGTCAAAAAATAAATACAAGTTGTCAGCTGCGTGGCTCATAGAACAATCTGGATTTAGCAAAGGCTTCCAAGACATAGATACCGGCATGGGTTTATGGCCAAAACAAGCACTGGTGGTAGTGAACAATAGTGCCAAAAGTGCGAAAGATCTACAAAGCTTTAAAGACAAGATCATCAAAGCCGTAGAAACAAAATTCGACATCACATTAGAACAAGAACCGGAAACAATTACAAACCCTAGCGATAACTAATGACGCTAGGTATCGCTCGGTAGCGGGAATGCACTAGCAAAATCAGCAACCTCTACACGCAGTTTTTGCAACAAAGTCGCATCCTTGTGACCAATGATAGCCTGATGCATCCAACCGGCAATTTGCGACATATGTTCTTCTTTGAGGCCGCGAGTCGTAACTGCAGGTGTACCAAATCGGATACCACTCGGTCGGAATGGCGGTAGGGGGTCATCAGCAATAGCGTTTTTGTTTAGCGTTAGACCGATAGCGTCAAGAGCCTGTTCAGCTACGCTACCGTCAATCCCAAACGAAGTGTATATATCTGCCAGCAAAAGATGATTATCAGTACCACCAGTGATCAGACGAAAGCCTTTGTCCAACACTGCCGTGCTAAGCGCCCTGGCGTTTTTTACAATCTGCTGTGCATATTCCCTGAACTCCGGTTGCAACGCCTCGCCAAAAGCGACAGCCTTGGCTGCTACAACGTGCATATGTGGGCCGCCCTGTATACCCGGGAATACCGTGCGATCAATCAAAGTTGGAATATTTTCCAGCGTCTTTTCAGCTTTTTTTAGTGGATTGCTCACTTTTCCACGACTCAAAATCAACCCACCTCTTGGTCCACGTAATGTCTTGTGTGTCGTGGTGGTCACCACGTGAAAGCCATAGTCAAACGGATTCTTGGCCACTTTACCGGCAATAAGTCCTGCAATATGCGCCATATCTGCCATCAGCAAGGCGCCAACTTCGTTGCCTATTTCTGCGAATTTTGCATAATTCAGCTCTCTGGGATAAGCGCTAAACCCTGCAAGGATAATTTTTGGCCTGTGCTCAAGCGCAAGCTGACGTAGCTCATCGTAGTCAATCTCGCCAGTTTCAACATCCTTCATTTTGTACCGGATGAAGTTGTACTGCTTAGCAAGCACAGTCACCGGATGGCCATGAGTTAAGTGCCCGCCATGACTTAAATCCATAGCCAGAACTGTATCCCCTGGTTCCAGCCACGCATGATACACTGCTTCATTGGCCGGCGCACCAGAGTGAGCCTGGACATTGGCATGATCGCAACCAAACAGGTGCTTGGCTCGCTCAATTGCCAACGACTCAAGCTTGTCAGTGTTTTCCTGGCCACCATAATACCGCTTGCCAGGATAACCTTCTGAATATTTATTGGTAAATACGCTACCCAGAGCAGTTAACACATCCCTAGATACGTAATTTTCCGAAGGAATTAGCTCTAAACCCTCATGTTGACGATGTTCCTCTGCCTTGATTAGCTCTGCAATTATTTCATCTTTCATACACACCTCCATATTGAATACTTTTCTACGATTGTCTGATAGGCGTATTCAACTATTCCATAACATATATTGTAGCGTGTATGGCGGCGGCCATAAAATGTTTGTATGTCTATATCTTGAAAGGTATAATATTCTACACAATGAATACGACAAATGAAAAGATTGGTCAACTAATTTACCAGATACGGCAAGACAGGGGTCTAACCCAGGCAGAATTTGCTCGCAAACTAGGCACTAGCCAGTCTGCTGTAAATCGTATCGAGCATGGTCGACAGAACCTTAGCCTAGAAACCCTCGGACGCATCAGCGACGTGCTCAAAAAACCGCTTATTAGCATTACTGGCAGTGCCGTCAATCTACGTATCGAAGGCGGACACGAGCTTAAAGGCTCAATCAAAACTCGCGTATCGAAAAACGCAGCAGTCTGTTTGCTATTCGCTGCCCTGCTCAACAAAGGCACCACCAAACTCAAGCACATGCCTCGCATCGAAGAGGTTAATCGCATTATCGAAGTCCTTGTGAGTATTGGCGTCAGCGTAAAATGGCAAAGCAACAACGACTTAGAAATAAAACCTCCAGAAAAACTGCAGATGGACAAAATGGACAAACAAGCAGCTCGCAAAACACGCTCGGTACTGATGATGCTTGGTCCGCTTATGCATCTGTTTCCAGAGTTTAATATTCCCTACGCCGGTGGCTGCAAACTTGGCACACGAACTGTTCGCCCACACCTATTCGCACTTGAAGAATTTGGCGTGAATGTGGTTGCAAAAACCGGCCACTATAACGTCAAAGTTACCAAAAAATCACCCGACAAAATCATCCTGTACGAATCTGGCGACACCGTTACCGAAAATACCTTGATGGCGGCCGCACGACTTGATGGCGGCGTTACTATCAAAATGGCCAGCGCCAATTACATGGTACAAGACCTCTGTTTCTTTTTGTGCAAACTCGGTGTCAAGATTGATGGTATCGGCACAACTACCCTACGTGTCAAAGGCGTTGGCGAAATAAAGAAAAACATCACTTACTACCCTAGTGAAGATCCCGTAGAGGCTATGACATTCATAGCAGCGGCAGTAACCACCAACTCAAAGCTAACCATTACAAGAGCGCCGATTGAGTTTATCGAGCTAGAATTGGTCAAACTCAAGCACATGGGTCTGAACTTTGATGTCAGCGAACACTACAAGGCCGACAATGGCCAGACTAATCTTGCCGATGTTACCATCCACAAACACGATGGCAAGCTTGTCGCCCTAGAAGAGAAAATTTATGCTCGACCTTTCCCCGGACTGAACATCGACAATCTACCGTATTTTGTACCGATTGCCGCCATCGCAAAAGGACGAACACTAATTCATGACTGGGTATACGAAGAACGCGCGCTTTACTACACCGAAATGCGTAAACTAGGTGCCAACGTCACTCTTGCCGACCCTCACCGTGCGTACATAGATGGTCCATCAAAATTCAGCGCTGCCGACATCGTCTGCCCGCCAGCACTACGTCCAGCTGTCTTGCTACTAATTGGCATGCTGGCGGCCGATGGTATCTCTATATTACGCAATGTATACTCCATCAACCGAGGCTATGAAGACCTAGCCGAAAGACTCAATTCAGTTGGTGCGCGTATCACTGTCATCAACGAGCTATAGCTGCAAATACCTGATGTAGTCTACTTCCATACGCCAATTGTCTCCTGTCGATTGAGTTATCTGGCCACCACCAGACCCGCCCATTGCTAGGTTCAAGATAACATAGAACTGGTTATCCCGTGTAAAAGGCCAAGTTTCTGATGTACCCGACTTCTCGTAAGTGCTATAGGTTGTGTCATCCACGCCAATAACCAGTTTATCGGCGTGCCATTCTAACCAATAGGTATGAAATACATCTGAGCTATCCGGTAGATTATGTTGCTTCTCATAGCTTCGCCCAAAGGTATGAGCAGTGGCCTCTATGACTCCCGGAAAGGTGCCGTAAGCCTCCATAATATCAATCTCGCCATCTCGCATATAGAACCTTGGACTTTGCCAATCAGATTCGGTAGGCTGTAGCTTTGCAGTGTGTGGCTGGTTATCAGACAAAAGCCAAAATGCCGGCCACACACCCTTACCTTTTGGTAACTTGATACTTGCTTCCAGACGTGTTCCTTGCTCTACTCGAACTTTACCTTTAGTATCTACGCGACCAGATGTTATGCCACTCGTGCTGTTATGTGCCTCAAGAATGAGCCGACCGCCAGCAACACGAACATTGCTAGAGCCAGGCGAATATATCTGCTGTTCTTCGTTATAAATTGGCAAAGCTGAGTTAGCAACATTCCAGTACCGAGAGTCTAGAGCACTGCTATCTACAGCATTGAAGTCTTGCTGCCATATTAACATTGGAGTCCTGGCAATACTCATGTCCGCGCTCTCTTTCTTTGCAATAGACGGTTTGCTTGTCTTTTGTTTCAAAGGCTTAGATTTTGGCTTATCTGCTACTGAGAGCACCTGCTCAACAGAGGATCCAGACTGTTCAGACTTCATAGCAACTGGGACCTTTCTGGTTATTGCTACCCCACCTATTATTCCTGATATTGCAATTACCGCCCCCACCGACAGCAATACCCTCTTGCTGTTCATATCTACATTATATCAGTGACACTGAATACAGGTAATGATAATTAAAGAATATTCTTGCGTATTTTGTTGTTTTGTGTTATTATTATCAGGTTAAACAAAGGTGGATAGCATGGAGAGTTGGTACTGCGACACTGTGGCTGACCGTAGCTCAACCAAGCTAGTAATTGCTCGGCCGATACAGATGACAAGACGTAAATCAACCTACCAAGGTAGACAGACACCATCTGTAGCCTCCAGAACTTCTGAGGCTGCACTGTCTAAGCACGTTATTTCGCGACCAATAGCACCACCCATATCAAGACAACGGTTTGATCGTCGCACACAGAAAAAACTTGCCCTGCTAT
>JAGQNK010000036.1 GCA_020428105.1 Candidatus Saccharimonadota bacterium | reverse complement strand
CCTTGACCGCTGGGTCCCGTAGCTCCTTGCAGACCACTGGCCCCGGTAGCACCACTGACTCCAGTAGCACCTTGAGGCCCTTGAATGCCCTGAATTCCTTGTATTCCTGTAGCCCCCTGTGCTCCAGTTGCACCGGTAGCACCATCTAAACCACTTACTCCTGTAGCCCCAGTATTACCACTGACTCCAGTTGCACCTTGAGCTCCAGTAGCACCAATAGGACCGGTAGGTCCTATTGGCCCAGTAGCTCCAGCTATTGACATATTGTTGACTATAGCTTCAATAGCTGTAGTCTTTACCTCTCCGGTAGCTTCATGAGATACAGATAAATATTCATTGAGGATATCTCCCCATACTCCATCGTCTTGTCCTTGGATAGGTAGTCTAGGCATTTAACCATTAGTATATATTAATATTTTGTAGTATATCAATAAGTCTATATAAAATGGTATTGTTTAGGATTGCACAATATGCTATAATAGGAAATTCTTCATGTAACAAAGCGTAAGGACTTTTTGTGGCACATAACCAACATACCCCAGAACAAGGACATTCTCTTGCACCACAGTCGGAGGAAGGGCTATATCTTCCTTTTCCTGTCGCTAGAAACGCAGGTATTTTAGATGTAGGTTCAGTTGATCCTCATATTCCTTCGCGTGCTAGCCTAATGGTTCGTAATGGTATGATACCTGATCAAGCAGGGGTGGTAGAACTTCCCGGCAACAGACTGGCGGCGATTGACTTGGTAGATGGAAGTATAACTGGCAAGGATTTAATAATTACTCCAACTAGTAAATCTGCTGTTGATACAGAATCTCGCTTAATCCTTGGACAGGGTATGGTAGCAATGACATTTGACGATGAGGGTATTATTAAGCTAATCGCAATGGTTGCTCCTGAGATAAAAGCTGCTTGGAATAAAGATTATACAGCGATTGGTAGATGTGCGTTACGCCCGCTTGGCCTGGACGCATCTCATTACGAGATCAAAGACTTTGATTTATCCGGGACAGTAATTGCAAAACAGCCAACAAGGTATTTTTAGGACTTACATTTATTTGCTAGAATAGCATGGTAATTATGCGCGGTGCGTTGGCCGAGAAGTTAGGCACAGGTCTGCAAAACCTGCTAGACGGGAGCGTTACCCGTACGCACCTCCATATTACGAACGTGGGCGAGTGGCGGAATTGGTATACGCGGTGGACTTAAAATCCGCTGCCCAAAAGGCTTGAGGGTTCGAGTCCCTCCTCGCCCACCATGAGTATTTTGCTTTTTGAGAGAAAATTTTCAATTCTGTTCATTTAAGGTGCTACAATAGTATTGTAAATATAAGAGGATACATACCTATGACATGGATTATTATTGCAGTACTTGCCGTTGTGGTGATTGCGCTGATTGTGATGTATAACGCACTTGTACGTGCTGGAGTGCGAGTGGACGAGGCTTGGAGCGATATTACCGTACAACTCAAGAGGCGAGCTGACCTGATCCCGAACTTGGTCAATACAGTAAAGGGTTATGCCAAACATGAGAGTAGTGTTTTTGAGGAAGTTACCAAAGCCCGCAGTGCAGTAGTTAATGCCACAGGCGTACAGGCAACAGCCGAGGCAGAAAATATGCTGACAGGTGCCTTAAAGAGCCTGTTCGCTGTCGCTGAAGCATATCCCGACCTCAAGGCCAACGAGAACTTCAAGCAACTCCAGGACGAACTAGTTGACACCGAGGACAAGATTCAAGCAGCGCGACGATTTTATAACGGTTCGGTGCGCGATTTGAACATCAAGGTCAAGACGGTTCCGTATAATATTTTTGCTGGGATGTTTGGATTCAAAGAACGAGAATTCTTCGAGGTAGAAGAAGCAGAACAAGCTGCAATCGAAAAGCCAACAGACGTTAAATTTGAATAAGCCGAAGGGCAGCAAGGGTCTGGATTAGCGTGTACAAAGAAATTGCGGCAAATAAGCGCAAAACATTTTTGATGATGTTGCTTTTTGTGGCGCTTGTGTCTGGGCTTGGCTGGTTGTTTTCCATGTATGCAGTGAGTGGCCCGATGTTGACTCCGTACGTTCTAATCGGCGCTTCGGTGTATGCTTTTATCAGTTACTTCGCTGGTTCACGTATGGCACTGACGTTCAATGGTGCGCGTGAAATAAAGAAGCGAGATAATCCCCGCCTGTGGAGAATAGTCGAGAATTTGAGCATTACAAACGGCATGCCAATGCCAAAGGTGTATATTATTGATGATCCGGCACCAAACGCCATGGCAACCGGACGTGACCCAAGGCACGCTTCTGTAGCCGCTACAACTGGCATTCTAGAAATGCTTACAGATACAGAATTAGAGGGTGTTATGGCGCACGAGCTTGGTCATGTCAAAAACTACGATATTCGTGTTTCGATGATCGCCTTTGCGCTCGTGGCTGTCGTGAGTATTCTGGCAGACATTATGTTGCGGATGACATTTTTCCGAGACAGAGATGATGATAATGGCGGAAGCTTGTTTTTTGTTATCGGTATTATTGCAGCCTTGATTACACCGTTGATAGCAACATTTATACAGTTGGCTATTTCTCGACAACGTGAATATCTGGCCGACGCTACCGGCGCACAAACGACACGTCACCCAGAAGGGCTAGCAAGTGCATTGGAAAAAATCGGGCAGTATGGTTCGGCTATGAAGCGCCAGAATGCGTCTACGGCACATTTGTTCTTTGCCAACCCGCTGAAGGGTAAAAGTCTGTCGGGTCTGTTCAGTACCCATCCCCCAATTGGCGATCGAGTCGCCAGGTTAAGGAACACAGATTTTAGTAAATAAACCCAAGGACAGATGATACGCTATGGTCACAAAACCAAAAAAGTCTACCAAACCCACAAACAAAAAGTATGCCAATAAGGTTTCCGTAAAAGCCAGACTCAAGCGTATACCAGTGCGAGTCAGAAATAAAGTCGTGGCTAAGATTCGGCAGAAAGATAAACAGCCTCGTCCAACCAAAAAGTTATCCGGTTCGTTTCGCTTACTAATTGACAGTGCTAGTCTTTTGCGGCAGCACTGGAAACTGTTTTGCGGTATAACCTTAGTATATTTTTTCCTGATTGTTCTGCTAGCTGGCGGGTTGAGTGGATTGACAAGTGTCAAAGATTTGAAGTCAACCTTCGTTCAGGAGTTTGGCAATCTTACCGCCAGCCTGGCATTATTTGGCATGGTTGTCGGCACTACTGGCAACACAACATCAGCTACAGGATCAATTTACCAGACCTTGGTGGTGTTGATAGTGAGTTTGGCGACTATCTGGGCGCTGCGGCAAATACTTGCTGGTGAAAAAATCAGGGTCAGAGATGCCTTTTATAAGGGCATGTATCCGTTGGTACCCTTTGTTTTAGTCCTGTTGTTTATTTGTATTCTGTTCATACCTGCCATGGTGAGTGGCTTTATATTTAACGTGGTTATCCTCGGTGGGTTAGCAATAAATGTGCTTGAGTTAGTGCTATGGATGGCGTTGATAATTAGCTTGTTACTACTAACTCTGTATTTGGTTACGACTAGGATTTTTGCTATCTACATAGTGACATTGCCGGACATGCAGCCTGTGGCGGCAATCAAGGCTGCAAAGAAAATTGTTCGTTATAGGCGATGGGCGATAATACGAAAGTTATTATTCCTGCCGTTTATTATGGTAATTATTGCAGCAATAATTATTTTGCCACTGATTGTTTATGCGCCGGTTACCGTACAGGTTGTGTTTGTGTTGCTATCGATGTTTGCTCTGGTGTTTGCACATACCTACGCGTACAGCTTGTATAAGGAGCTTTTGTGACAACAAAAGCTAGGCTGATCGAGCTCAGACAACTGCTCGCAAAGTATTCTTATGAGTACCATGTCCTGGACAATCCCAGTGCCAGCGATGCAGTTTATGACGGCTTGATGCAGGAGTTAAAAGCTCTGGAGGCAGCAGATCCGACCCTAATAACTCCTGATTCTCCAACGCAGCGAGTAGGCAATGTCCCGCTGGATAAATTCCAGAAGGTAAAGCACTCAGATAGATTACTGAGCCTAAACGATGTATTCGGACGAGAAGATGTTGAAGCTTGGGCGAAGCGTATGGAAAAGCTGGCGCCGGGTCACCGGCTGGAGTTTTTTGCTGATATCAAAATGGATGGTCTGAGCTGTGTGCTTGTGTATGACGACGGCATTTTTACTCAGGCTATTACTAGGGGTGATGGATTTGTAGGCGAGGACGTTACATTGAATGTTCGAACCATCAAGAGTGTGCCGTTGACCTTGCGACAAACCGATAAATACGCAAGTCTTTTGCACGGTCGTACTGAAATTCGTGGAGAGATCGTGATGGCAAAGCAAGACTTCAATGCCTTGAACAGTCAGCGAGAAAAAGTTGGGCTGCCGGTTTTTGCCAATCCTCGGAACCTTGCGGCCGGCACAATTCGTCAGTTGGACCCACGCTTAGTAGCAGAGCGTCCGTTGCAGTTTAGGGCATTCGATGTCCGGCGAGACGTAACGGATTTGTTGCCAACCTGGAGTGCTACTTATGAGGTGGCTAAAGAGCTTGGATTTCCGGTCAATTCACAAGCCGGTGTTTTTGCAGACTTAAACGATGTGATACATTTTGTTGATGAGTGGGAAGTAAAACGCCATGAGCTACCATTTAATACTGATGGGTTGGTCATAAAGATTAATGATCGCAATCGGTATGAGGAACTTGGTTTCGTAGGCAAAAACCCACGTGGTGCCGTGGCCTACAAATATCCGGCCGAGGAAGCAACGACTGTTGTCAAGGATATTGTTATCAGTATTGGTCGTACTGGTGCAGCTACTCCGGTGGCGGTGTTTGACCCCGTTGTTGTCGCTGGAACAACCGTACAACACGCCAGTCTACACAATGCTGATGAGATAGCTCGCAAAGATATCCAGATTGGCGATACGGTGGTTATTTACAAGGCTGGGGATATTATTCCACAAGTACAGAGTGTTTTATTGGAGCTTAGGCCTAGTAGCTCGCGGCGGTTTGATATGGTTAGGG
>JAGQNK010000035.1 GCA_020428105.1 Candidatus Saccharimonadota bacterium | reverse complement strand
TCAGTACATTGCTCGAAAGGGACCCCTTCTGAAACCCCTCTTTTCTCAAATACGCAATTTTCCTCCAGCCTGAGCGAGCAGTTTCAAAGCCGCATAACACAATCAAAATCATCGAACTTATACCCCCCCATAAGTTTTGAGACTACTTCATCTACAATATCTCATAAATCGCCTGACAAATTTATCAAGCGTTCTTGGTCCTATTTCAAACAATGAGGTGTTCGACTTTGTCATCTGAATGAAGTTGAGAGTAAACATCCCAACCGTCTTTTCAGTTGTCCTCCAGGAGCAAATAGCCCTCGCTTTTATCTACCGTACTATCATTGTCCCAAAAAACTTTGGAAAAAACTGTGTCTGGATCATCAAATTCAGTATCTGGGTTATTATCATGATCCACAGAGAGTAAATCAACTTTTACTAAAGTGCCAACTGTCGGAAGAGTAATCCATGGAATCCTCATTTCAACACTGTAACCCACGTCATCATTCTTTGGCTCATTGTAGGTCGTGTGGTCTTTAAGGTAATGCCTGCTCAAAAAATCTCCTCTTGTGTCAGCATTAGCTTGCCCCAAGAGACTATGCCTATACTCTACGGTTTCTGGTTCATTCTCAACATGTTCACTATCCAGAATGAGTGAGACAGAATCTCCATCCCAGGGTGTAACGGATGAACCCTCTACTTGTGTATCATTAATATCGAATCCAGCATAAAGGTAGTAATTATCCCACAATAATTTTATAGTAGCAGTCGTCATTCCATTTTGGGGGGGATGTTTGGCGAATACCAGGTGCGTAGCTTTCATCCACACTTGATCATCTAAACGTCCGTCAATTTCTGGGGCCTGATCTGTATGTACTGCAGAAAGTACATATGCTTCTGATGGTCCTGATTGTGGGGTTGGAATTACATTTCTTGGCCTAAAGTAAGCATAAGCAGCAGCTAATACAAGAAATATTGTGGCAACAGCGAAGTACATTGTTTTGCTGTTCCAACTGATATTTATGGAGAATGTCTTTTCGGTCTCAACTTTTTGCGCAGTTAGTGAACTAGATATAGATGTTTCACTTGTTTCTCCCTTTGACTCCACACCTGTTGGTGAAAAAAGAGCTTGATAAAAGTCTTCCGGTCCTCGTTCGCCAGCAGCCAAAAGAAATTTTTCATATTTCTTTTCATCTAGCCCGTGTCGTTCAGCAAGTACCTTTGCTAATTCGAGGATTGTATCCCGATCAGGCGGAAGATGCCCCTTTCGCCAGTACTCTATAATTGTCCCGCCTTTATAGTATTCGCCGTTTTTTTTTCGAAGCGAATATCCAATCTCATCCTGTATAACTGATATGTTCTTTTCTTCATAAGTTGCTATTGTCCGAATCGCTTTCGTCAACATCTGCCCAAATTGCTTTCTGTTTGCTCTATTTTCCATAGTAACCCATCTCTTTTCGGAGTGTTCGGAAGGGTTTTCCAAATATTAATAAGCCTCTTTACGCTTTGCTGGAGATAGTCTCCGACAAGTCGGAAAGATAATAAGTAATAATGTGGTTTAGGCGTTGGCCTAGCAATAGATGGCAGCCCAAAACAATCGGATTGAAGGAGTAGTTATAGCAGAACAGTTTATAAGGAGGACTAAATCATGTCAATGAAATTTATCGGAATTGTAGTTATCTATCTCGCCATACTGGTGTTTACACCTGATACCGTTTCTTCTGCCCCCCTTTTAACGAATGAGTGTGGTGACGGGCGTGTAGACTTAATTTTGGAAGACTTCAATTCAACCGATTTCGCAGTGTTCAAGGCGGATCCATCAATCCCCGATCCAAATCTTAAAATCGTTCCAGGCTGTAATGGCAACGCACTATCCTTTGAGTATGATCTAACGATGGAGAGTCCAGATGGTCAGAGTTGGATTGTTATCCAGCGACCGATATCAGCTACAGATATAACCAAATTTACCCACATTCGTCTAGCACTTCGCGGGTCAGATGTGAATAGTCATGATAATGTCGAGGTAAAGCTTAGAGCCGATGATAATTTGTATGCAGTTGTTCTAAAGAGCATGACCGATCTCCCCGTTTGGCGACCAATTTATTTAGATCTTCAAGAATTCACAGGCGCCAATACAATTGATTTGACAAACATTACCCATTTTGAGATCGGTATAGTTCGTTGCACTTCTGATTGTGAGGTTCCCGATGTGCCTGGCACCTCTGTATCTAACGACCAGCATGTAGGCACTTTGCTTATTGATGAATTTGCTCTCGTCGACTTAAAGCCCGGAGCACCACACCGCATAGTCGAGACTGGTTTCGAGCGTGTGATGCAGAACCGGGGCGTAGCAGAGCTAGCCGCAACGTCCATATACACCAAGATTACGCCATCTGGTTCCGCTAAAGATTTGGTTCCAGCCTGGTTTCCCGAACAAAATCCTAACTATAATACTTACGTCCAAGCGGAGGCTTTATTAGTATTCATCTACGAATATGAACGGACCGACAATATCATATATCGGGATGCAGCACGAAATCTAGCGCGAAAGCTTTTAAGTCTCCAAATTCCTACGGGAAAGACTAATGCTGGTGCATGGTACACAAGCTATGACAAAAACTTGGAGCCACCAAGCCAGCCCTTACCAAATCTGGCACCCGACCCCCAACCTCTATGTGATGGGAATGAGATAATGATTCAACATCAAGAGCAATTGGTTGCCAACAACATTGATGCCTGTGAATGGGTCGGCAATGTAGGCTGGGTACTAATTGCTCTAGAGAAATTGCATCGAAACGGCTTGTACGATGATCCGGCAGCCCTCCGTGATGCAATAGATAAGGGTGTAGAGTGGGTAATCGGACAGATCGGTCGTGAACCTGCATATCCGGACTTAATTTCCCTCGGTATTGAAGGAAACCTCTCGGCTTATTTTGGGCTTCTTGCATCTGGGGAGAAACAGGCGGCAGAACGAGTGGGTCAAGCCATTTTTCAGTTTGGTTGGGATCCGGTACAGCGGCGAATGAGACCGGGCGTAAGACCAGCCGACGCAGCTACTGCAATGGATGTCAGTGGAAGTTGGGGAACGACATTTCTTTGTTCGATAGGGATGATAGAAGAAGCATTGGACTCACAGGGGTATACGGCTACAGTGTTACGGACTAGATCATTTAGTGAAACAGTTACAGGATATGGCGATATTGCTGGGCCGTTTACTGTGGCAATCGAGTTCACGGCGCAGGCAGCAGTCGCAGGCATTCAAGATGCCGATAGTGTCATGAACGAGATTTATCCGCTCCAAATGACAGATCATCAATATGCCGGAGCTTTTCCCGGTGCAACAGATCATTGGTATGGTGGCTCGTTACCCCCATGGAACACCACCATGTCTGGTGTTTCTCCAACAGCGTGGGTATACTTTGCATCCTCCTATATCGATCCACTAGGAGGAGCATGCCAGTCGAAGATACATCTACCATTGCTTTTTAGATAGATTTACACTTGACAATGTCACATTGGACGAATGAGAGCCGATGTGACATTGTCAAAGGTCGTGCCAGATTAAGTCTTAACTATTTCACATTTACCCACCCATTAACCACGCCCAGAATCCCTTTCTAGCCCGCACAAGCTCCTGACTGAGTGCCACAATCCGTTTATCTTTCTCCGCCAGCAAGTTTTCATAAGCCTGCGTTACCTCCTGGTGCATGGTCATCATGCCGGCATAACCCTGACGCGCAATTTCCAGAGCGTGCTCAGGTTCAATGTGACCTGATGGTGGGGGCGTTGTCTTAGGTTCTATAGATGAAAGGGTCTGTGTTTCAAATACGCCAAAGGTCTCTTGTAAAATCTGTTGACTCATGCGCCAGATGTAGCCACGTGCCGTTCTCTCGCGCATCACCAGGGGAGACCCCTCCTGATGGAGGCGATTGGCTAGCCTGGTAATGGTGCGGCGGCTTTTGCCCGAGAAAGTGACAGCTTCGGTGACGGTGAGAAAGCTATCCATGTATTCAACGTAACATAATCAGTCGGTCAATGTCCAGGTCAATGACCGTTGTCGGTGGCCATAGCTTCAAAATCACAAAATTTCATGGCTGTTGTTCAATCCGGGCGACATCATAGCTGATTTTTTCATCCCGCATATATTTGGGCGCTGTTGGGTATCGGAACCATTTTGACCAAACGCTCCCCCGGCACAACCAAAATGTCGGTTTTCCTGCAATGTGCGCCATTTTGTTTTCCAACTGCACCCTACGCTTGAGGCATGGAGCAAATAGTTTCTTACTGAAAGGGGCAGCTTGGTTGCACTAAAACCAATTGCGGTTACTGTGCCTCCGCCAAGTTCTCAACCTTTTGCCCCTCCGGGGTTAACTCCACCACTTCGCCTCCCCACCTATCTGCCGCTTTCTGCGCCCAAGCCCGCTTCTGCTTCCAGACTTTGGCATCGGACAGCCACCGCGTCCATAGGAAACTAACGTCCTCCTGATGGGAGACCTCACCGGTGAAATATTTCCCCTCTTTCATAACGACGTACATACGCGCTCTCCCGTCTCCCCAAGCGGCATCTCTTCTTCTAGAATGCGCAGACCATAGTACCATCTATGGCTAAGCTGTACGATTTGCCAGCCCGACGGCACGCGCTGCTTGCGAAACCCCTTGGGCAACATCATCAGGCGTAGGGCATCCCCCTCCTGAGCGCTGACATGGCATTGAATGATGGTGCAGGATAAAGCAAGGCGCATAGTTCTTACAGGTGGCTGGACCTGTGGTTTAATCATACCATGAATGAACGTGCCGATTGTACACGTGATTGTGGTCGACTTCCCGATTTGTAGCCTTGCAAAGGTGGACACTATGGCGACTGATTCGCTGGATTTTGAGGCGCTGCGCGCAAACTTCACCTATCTCTACCTGAAACGGATTGAACCAGAACGCAATATCCGCCGCTTCTACTACATTGGTTGGCATCCGATGCTCTACGGTATGGCCGTCATCCGTATCTTTGGGCGCATCGGCGGCCAGCATCAGATGATGACGCCGGCCATCTTCAGTTCTCTAGACGAGGCCTGGCCGCTGATTCGGCAGACCATTCGCACCCGCTTGCGGCATGGATATGTAGTGGCTTCGCTCCCAAAATTCGAGCTACCGCAGCCGGGACTATAAAAAGCCTCCACCAGCGACAGCCTGTTGGCCGCGCCGGTGGAGATAAGACTGTCTTTGGATTCCCTACTCGCCTAGCTCAAACAGGCGCA
>JAGQNK010000062.1:1264-1571 GCA_020428105.1 Candidatus Saccharimonadota bacterium | reverse complement strand
CCTACCCCGCGGCGAGCCTGGCGCTGCTCGACGGGTTGGCCGACGTGGCCGGCATCGACGCGCACCGCGGCCAGCTGGCCGCGGACGCGGCCGCCACCCGGATCCGCATCGACGAGCTGGTGGCCGAGAACCCCCAGCACCAGGCGATGGTCACCCAGCTCGAGGAGTTCGTCGACCAGGGCCTGGCCGACGGGCCCGTCGACGCCCCGACGATCGACTTCGAGCGCATCCCCTCCGGCGACGAGCTGGCCGCGGAGCTGCAGGAGTTCCTCCGCCAGCGTCCCGACGAGGACTGATCTCCCACGGC
>JAGQNK010000062.1:0-1126 GCA_020428105.1 Candidatus Saccharimonadota bacterium | reverse complement strand
TCCGGCCACTGACCCGGCAGGTAGCGCTTGCCTCCGTCGACGTAGGCCCACATCCCGGTCCCGTCCTTGCCGAGCTCGTCGGGGCCGGTCGCGGTCGGGTTCCAGAAGATCTCGGTCTGGTCGTCGAGACCGGCGTAGTCGGTGGTCGGCCAGATGTCGTGGTCACCCCAGCTGATCTGCGGGGTCAGCACGGTGCTCTTGACGATCGGCGCACGGAACAGGGCTTCGCGCAGCATCTCCGGTGAGAGGTTCGGCCCGATGCCCTGGAAGGCGGCGTAGAACAGCTGGAGGTTGGGCAGCAGCAGGGCGACCTGTTCGGCGGGCGGGTTCTTGCCGAAGAACCACTTGTAGAGGAACGTCGGCCCGGTCAGGTTCCCGCTGGACCGGGCGAACAGGTTCGACGGCCCGAACGCGTGGGCCCACTGCGACTGGTCGTAGGTGCGGGCGAAGATCGTGGTGTCGACCAGCGCCGAGCCGGTCACGATCCACTCGGGGAAGAACCCCTGCTCGGTCGCGTTCTTGGTCAGCGTCTGCGGCGCCAGCGGGTCGCCGATGAAGACGACCGAGGTGATCCCGTCGGACTTCATCTTGGCCATCGTCTCGCCGGCCTGGCCGGCGAGGGCGACCGGGTCGGTGTAGGTGGCGACCTGGGCGAACTCGGTGTCGTAGTTCTTCTTCAGGTCGTCGAGGAACTTCTGTCGCATCTCGTCGGACTGCGGGCTGGAGGAGAGGGCGATCAGGCCGAGCTTGCGGTCCTTGCCCTTGACGGCGTCGCCGCCGTACGCCGCGGGATGGTGTGCCACCCGCTTGCCCAGGTACTCGGCGACCATCTGGAGGTTCTGGTCGGTGTTCTTCTGGATGTCCCAGATGTAGGGGGCCCGGTCGAGGTACCACTGCCCGGGCTGACCCGGCGTGCACGACACGCAGGTGATCTTGTTCGCTGCGAGCGTGTCGGCGAACGCCTCGGTGAGGCTGGGCCCACCGAGTACGGCGAACGGCTTGATGTCACGGGCGATCGTCTCGGCGTCCGCGGTGGCCGCCACCTCGTCCTGGATGTTGCCGGTGGCGTCGTAACGGACCAGCTCGACCTTGCGTCCGTAGGTCTCGTAGTAGGTGGCGAGCAGCT